>CAYVAP010000201.1:0-7390 GCA_964449365.1 uncultured Bacteroidia bacterium | reverse complement strand
AGGTCAATCGGGCCAAGATCCGCTTCGATGCGCCGGACGGTTTCCGTCACCGCATCAGGGTCACCAATATCGAGCGGATAGGCATGAATGTTATCGGCTGAGCCGGCCAGCGCCTCTAGCGCATCCGCCGAGCGCGCGGACACAGCCACGCGCGCGCCGCGCGCGGCATACAGCTCGTCGAACGCCTGCCGGTAGTGTTGCCGATGAAAGTGGAGCAGCCCCAGGTTGAGGCGAGATTGTCCCAGGCCCTGCTCGTAATGGGCGGCCTCTTTGATGGCGATGCTCTGCTCGAAGAGGGCTACGGCCTGATCGAATTTGCCTATGGCCTGGTAGGCATTGCTGAGGTTGTTGTAGACCTTGGCCATGCCCAAGGTATCGCCCAATTGCTGATAAGCCGCCAGGGTGCGTGCGTAGTCGGCGATGGCCTCTTGGTTGGCTCCCAGCCGAAAGTTAATGATGCCCAAGTTGTTGTATACGCTTGCCTGGAGCCGGGGCTCATCCGCTTGCAAGGCAATCTTTTCGGCTTGGCTCAGATAGTAGCGGCTGGAGTCGTACATCGAGCGAATGCTGTACCCGATGGCGAGGTAGACCAATCCCTCGCCCTCTTGCTGCACCGCCCCGAGCGCGCGCCCCAGCCGGATCGCCTGGCGTGCGTAGCCTTGCGAGGCCAAGACGTCATCGCGAAATAATGCCCGACTCAGACTGATGGCCGCAGAGAGACGCGCATGATGATCTTGCTGATGATCGGCGACTACTGCCTCTAAGGAGTCAACCCTCGGGGGGAAATCATCGGCGTGTAAGGTGATCGTGGGGAAGGCTATCAGACTAAACCAGAGCAACTGGACCCAGGTTTGAAAAATACTCATTCCGAAATATTTTCGTGCAAACTAGCCACTCTTTCCTAAAAAATCCAGGCCATCTTTGTCTGGCCATCATCGTGGCCGGGATGGTTTTTTTCGCTCATTTCCGCGTTGGTTGGGGGGTAACAGGCAGAATGCGCGTCTTTACGAAAATTTCTTACACAACTTAAGCTTTGATGATATGCGCCTAACAAATGTTCTGATCGATTTGGGGGGAGTACTGTATGAAATTGACATCGAACACACCATGCAGCGGTACCGCGCCCTCAGTGGCCGGCGGGCCGAATCGCTCAGCGATCAGAGCCAGCAGCCCTTGACCTGGTTTACCCAATTAGACCGGGGCGAGATCGACATCGACACCTTTGCCCGGGGGCTGCAGCAAGACCTCGCGCTCGATGCAGACCTGATCACCATCAAGCAAATCTGGCGCGAGCTACTGATCGGGGTCTGTCCCGGCATTATCACCTCGCTTTGCTGAGCAATACCAGCCGCTATCACCACGATCACTACCGCGCGGCCTGCGAGCCGCTTTTTGCCCACATGGATCACCTCTTTTTTTCCTTTGAAATGGGACTGACCAAACCAGACCCTGCCATCTATCGGCAAGCCTTGGCCCAGGCAGGCTGGCAGGCAGAGGAGACCCTCTTCATGGATGACTCCCCAGGCAACCTGGAGGCGGCTCAGGCCGAGGGCATCCACCCTGCCTGGATCGATACCCCAGAGGCGTTTGATACCTGGGCTCATCGCCTGCTGACCCAGGCAGAAAAATTGGCCTGAGGCGGTAACTCGACATGGCCTCAAGCCGAAAACCCTACTGACTACCCTGCCTCGCTTGGCTCGAAGCATTTTACTCAATTTTCAATTCCCCCATGTCAGTTATCTCACTCCTTGGTAGACTGCTGCTACTTAGCCTACTCGCTTTGGTGGCTTGCCAGCAATTATCCCCGCCCGATCGCAGCTTTTCCCAAGAAGCCGCTCCGACGACCCCCGACTATGCTCATTCCGATGCCTGGGCCAGTCTGCCCTTCAAGCCAGACCCGGCAGACTACACTCCCACAGGGGCCACGCCCGAAAATCAAGCCCAAGCGGAGGTCGATGTCTTCTTCATTCACCCGACTACCTACCGCAGCGAAGCGCAATGGAATGCCGCCCCCAACGATACGGCTCTCAACCTGCACACCGACGAGCTGCCTATCAAGCATCAGGCCTCCATTTTCAACCATAGTGCGCGGGTGTATGCTCCTCGGTATCGGCAGATGACCTACCCCGGTTTTTTTACCAAAGATCAGAGCACCAAGCAAGAGGCCCTGAATCTGGCCTACCAGGATGTCAAAAAGGCTTTTCAGTATTACCTAGACCACTTTCGGGAGGGCCGTCCCTTCATCATTGCGACCCACAGCCAGGGGACCATTCACGGCATTCGCCTGGTGCGCGAGTACATCGATGGCCAGGCTTTGCAAAAGGAGATGGTGGCCGCCTATCTCGTGGGATGGCCTTTTCCGGCGGATACCTTTGCTCACTTGCCGGTGTGTCAGGAACCCGGCCAAACCGGCTGTGTCATCGGCTGGTGCAGTTGGCAGGTAGGAGAACTGGCCTACAATCACGACAAGTTTTACGCAGGTTCGGTCGTGGTCAACCCCATTTCCTGGCGGGCCGACACCCTGCTGGCCCCCAAGTCTCAACACGAAGGGCTCGTAGGGCGCAAGTACCGGCGCATTCGGCCAGGCAAAGTCGATGCCCAGGCCCACGACGGTGTGCTTTGGGTGAGCAAGCCCTATCCCATCATGCCCGATAAAAATTACCACATCGGCGACTACAACATTTTCTGGGCAGATGTGCGCAGCACCGTGGCGACTCGGGTGGCGGCTTACCTGAGCGCACAACAGGCGGATAAACAGGCCCCTTGATCAAGATCTAGGCGAGGAAAAAGGAGTAGCTCCCTCCAGGCCAAGCACCGCCCGGGGATCTGTCATGCTGGGCAAAAAGCGCAGCGGGTATCCATTTTTTCTTATTTTTGCCTGGTGCTTTGTCAAGTTGAAAATGATGGGTAAGCAGTCGCAGATGGTTGAGCAGATCCCGTTCAAGTCTGGAGTCGTCGAGCCTGAGGCCCCTACCCCAGGCTCGACGGAGACTTGAAGAAAAATCTGAGCTCGAGCCAAGTGGCGAGACGGTGGGATAAAGGGCCCCGCCGACGAGCATCCAACGCGGAGATGCCTCAACAGATGCAGCGATCACCCATCATTGGGGAGTTGACAGAGCACTAGTGCCTTCGGAATGAAGTAATTAACCATTCGAAATTCGCATAAAACATTGACCAGAAGCACTCTCAATTACGAATTTCTGATTACGAATTTCGAATGCTAGGCACTAGCCTACCTTCCTGCTGCTGACGCTGACCACAACACCGCCCGATGGCCACTCCATTGCTTGCCCACTGCCACGCCCTGAAACGCACCGGACGCAAAGGCCTCGCGGTGCTCATTGATCCGGATAAGCCGCCTGCGGATGAACTAAAGGCTTGGCTGGGGCCGTTGCAACGCGTCAACCCTGACTGGCTTCTGGTAGGAGGGAGCCTCATCCGCGACCGTAGCATCGAGCAATTGGTACCTGCTATCAAGGCTGCCAGCGAGTTGCCCGTGGTGCTTTTTCCCGGTAACGCGGCGCAGATCGTATCCGAGGCCGACGGCATTTTGCTGCTCTCGCTGATCAGTGGCCGCAACCCCGATTTGCTCATTGGTCGGCACGTGGAGGCCGCGCCACTGCTGCGCCATTCCGGTCTGGAGATTTTGCCTACCGGCTACATGCTCATCGAAGCGGGCAACTACACCACCGCCCATTATATCAGCAATACCCTGCCGATCCCACGTGAGAAGTCTCAGATTGCGATGTGTACCGCCCTAGCGGGCGAACTATTGGGGCTGCAACTGATCTACCTCGACGGCGGCAGCGGGGCCCAGCATCCCGTTCCGACCAAAATGATCGCGCAGGTGGCTCAGTCTTTGCAGATTCCCTTGATCGTCGGGGGGGGGATCCGATCAGCTACCGCGGCCCATGCCGCCTGGCAAGCCGGGGCCGACCTGATCGTGATTGGCTCAGCTTATGAGGGGGATCCCGCAGGCCCTTTGCTGCGCGAACTTGGCGCTCTGCGCGATAAGCTAAACCACGCCCTTGCGCCCCTCACCCCCGATAGCGGCTCTGCCCGATAGTGCTACTTTGATGATACCATTCCTCCCATGATGACATCGCCCTTTCGCCTGCTGTGTTGGTGTGGTCTCCTATGGGGGCTGATCGGCTGCGGCCCCGAGATCCCCGATGAAGCTACCCTGCGCGCCCGCCTGCAAGGCACCTACTGCGACGCAGAATACAACTACTTGCTCAAGCTCGAAGATTCGACCTACTTCAATCGACGCGTCTTTCGGAGTCCCCTAGGCGTAGGCCGCTCGTACGAGTCCTGCCGGGGGCGTTACCAGTTGGTATTTGCCGATGAGCAATGGCACATTCGCTTCGAAAAAGACCCCAAACCCAACGCGGTCGAAAACTGTGATGGAGAGTTTGTGGTATGGAATGAACAAGAGGGCTACCTCTTCGGCAATGAAGAGCAGATCGCCCTGCCGGATTGCTTTGATCGGGTGGTATTGGTGAAGCAGAGCTGTGATTGAGGCGTCATCGGGCCTCTTGCCCCTATTCTCCGTATTTCCCATATTGTCCTACTTCCCCCGCTAAACCCACTACGCCTCTATGAAAATCCTCTGCGTGGGCCGCAATTACCAGGAGCATGCGGCTGAGCTAAACAACCCTGTACCGGAAACGCCGATCATCTTTTTCAAGCCCGATACTGCGCTGCTGCGCAACAACAAGGATGTATACTACCCCGAGTTCACCCAAGACCTGCACTTCGAATGTGAAATGGTAATACGCATCAGCCGCGAGGGAAAATTCATCCAAAAAGAATTTGTGCCGACCTACATCGACGGTATCGGTATTGGGCTAGACCTGACGGCCCGCGATGTGCAGAGCGAAGCCAAAAGAAAGGGCCTGCCCTGGACCCTGGCCAAAGGCTTCAACGACGCCGCCCCGGTCTCGCAGTTTCTGCCACCGGAGCGGTTTCCTGACCTGCAAAACGTACGCTTTCGCTGCGACATCAACGGCGAAACCCGGCAGGAAGGCCACACCGCCGACATGATCTTCAGCGTGAGCGATCTCATCAGCTACCTCACTCAATTCATTACCCTCAAAAAAGGCGACCTCATCTTCACCGGTACCCCTAAGGGCGTGGGGCCCCTTCAGGTCAATGACCACGTCGAAGGGTATCTGGAGGGGGAGAAGATGATGGATTTTCACATTAGGTAATTCGGCATTCGACCTTCGAAATAGGTTTCCCTCTGCTGTCTTTGAGGTCATCCATTCTTCCAACCACCCAATCCAACCTATACCGATGCGCCACACACTCCCCTGGTTGCTACTCGCGTGTTTGCTGCTGAGTGGATCGCATCCGCCTACGCTGACGTACTTGTTTCCCTTCGCAGATCTGAATGCCCTCTCGGGGACCTTTGGAGAATTGCGTAGCAACCACTTTCACTCGGGCATCGACGTAAAGACGCGGGGAGAAGTGGGCATCCCCATTCGGGCCATCGCCGATGGCTATGTATACCGCCTGAGCACCGGGCCCAGGGGGTTTGGCACGGCTATCTACCTGCGTCATCCCAATGGGCAATCTTCGGTCTATGCGCATCTGCTACGCATGAAACCCGAGCTAGAAGCCTACCATCAGGCCCAGCAGCAGGCACATCGGCAAGCCGCCACCAACAGCTACCCTGCCGCTTCGCGCTTTCCGGTCAAGCTCGGCGAAATCATCGGCTACAGTGGCAACTCGGGCTCCTCGCTAGGGCCACATTTGCACTTCGAAATTCGCGATCCACAAGAGCGCATCCTCAACCCGCTGTCTCATTACCGCGACCAGATCGGCGATAGTCGTCCGCCCATCATACAGCGCATGGCGGTGCAGCCCATCGATCATCGCAGCCGCATCGAGGGGCAACACCAGATGCGGACCTATCGCGTGTATGGGCGGGCTCCTAGCTACGAGCTGCGCGAGACCATCCACGTCCGTGGTCCGGTGGGTCTGGCTTATCAAGCCTACGACCTGCTCGACGCTGCAAGCAACCACTGCGGCGTCAATTACGCCGATCTCTACCTCGACGATTCGCTGCGCTACCGCTTCGCGCTAGATACCTTTGCCTTTCGCGAAACCCGCTACCTCAACCTGCACCTCGACTATGGCTATCTATTGGCTACCAATGTGCGCCTGCAACGGGCCTATCGCCCGGTAGGCAATCATTTTAGTGCTCATCGTTCAGCTGTAGGGGCAGGCATCATCGAGCTGCAAGACGATAGCCTGCATCAGTTTCGGCTGGCGCTGCGCGACCTGCACGGCAACCAAACCGAGCTGAAGGGCTACCTACAGCGCGATACGGCTTATACACCCTTTGCAGAAACGCCCCGACCCTTGGCAGAGCCTACCGTCAGCTACGAAGTCGAGCCGAACCTGCTTAGGCTCAAAGTGAAAGGCCCGCCCGAGCACCTACTCAGCCAGGGGCTAATCTACGACAATGAGTTTGGCCACCGCCGCCGCTGGTTGCCGGCCTACCTGGCCGACAACGAGGCGGTGTTTCTGCTGCCGCTGGATCGCTATGATTACCCGCGTCGCATCCGCGATGATAGCGGCCTGGTGGCTGTGGAGGTACCCCTAGTGGAGGAGATTCACCCCGACCGCAACAACCTGGCCGAGTTGGGCGAGCTGCAGGCTTTTTTCCCCTACGATGCGGTCTTTCGGCCCATTCACCTCACGCTCTCGCGCGAGCCGGGCGAGCCGGGCATGCTCAGCGACATCTACCACATCGGGCAGCCGAGCGAGCCGGTTTTTCGGGATTATGTGGTAAGCCTTACTCCGAAGACGCCACACCCTGGCATGGTGCTGGCTTATTGGGATGGCCAGGAATGGGATTTCGCCGGGGCCGAGCAGGGGCCGGATGGCAGTGTGCGCGCCAGCGTCAATGACTTTGGGGCGTTTTGTCTGATGGCCGATAGCACCGCGCCTGAGTTGCGCGCAATCAACTTTGGGCCGGGCGGCTACATCGGACCTGGCAGCCAGCTCATTTTGCGGTTGCGCGATGAGTTTTCTGGCATCGATTATGAGAGCATCGATGGCTACCTCGGTGAGCAATGGATCTGCTTCGAATACGACTGGAAGCGAGCCCGCATCGTGGCCGAGATGAGCCGCTACGAGATTCCGGAGGGAAAGCATCCCCTGCGCGTACAGGTGCGGGATGGCGCTGGCAACGTGGCAGAGGTAGCGTATGAGCTGCGGTTTTGAACCGAAAAATATCCCTCACCTCACCTATATGAACGGTCAGGGGTATAAGGGAAATAAGGCATAAGGGTACCAGGCACTTTGGTCAGCCCCCGTTCATATTGGCTCACCTATATGAACGGTCAGGGGTATAAGGGAAATAAGGCATAAGGGTACCAGG
>CAYVAP010000200.1:0-7766 GCA_964449365.1 uncultured Bacteroidia bacterium | reverse complement strand
GGGAACCACCCATTACTACCAGCAATTTGGGGCAGAACTGAAGCGCCCCCTCAGCAGCTACAACCAGTTTGACTTTCGAGGAGAAAGCAACTATGTCAATGGGCTAGACTTCGACTGGGTGGTGCAAAACTTCAACTTTTTTGGTGAGATCGCCCGCTCACGCTGAGGATGGTGGGGTGGGGTAGGAGGCTTCATGACCAGCCTAGCACCGACCCTGGAAGTGTCATTGCTGGTGCGACATTTCGACATCGACTTTCACAGCAACAAGGTCTACGTCTTTGCCGAGCGTCCCACCACTGCCCAAAACGAGACGGGCGTTTATTTGGGAGTGCGCATTGCGCCTCATCCTAAGTGGACTTGGAACAGCTATTTCGATCAATACCGCTTTGCCTGGAATCGCTTTCAAACCGACTACCCTTCGCAGGGCTGGGAGTTTCTTACCCAATTCGAATACAAACCCAATCGCTGTACGCTGGTTTACACCCGCTTTCGCAGCGACAATCGCCAGACCAACGCTGACAACTACCAGTTTGGGCAGCAGATGACCTACCTGGTGCCCAGCCGACGCCATCAGTGGCGGCTACAGTTTCAGACCCAGATCACTCGCGACCTGCTCTATCGTACCCGAGTAGAATTTGCGTGGTACCAGCAAGAGCGACAGCGGGAAAGGGGCTTTTTGCTCTACCAAGATCTCGCCTGGAAGCTGGGATTTAAATGGAAACTCACCGCTCGCTACGCCCTTTTCGACATGAGTAGCTTCGACGCCCGAATTTATGCCTACGAAAACGATGTGCTGGGCTTTTTTACCATCCCGCCCTACTTCAACCAGGGGAATCGTTATTATTTGATGGTCAACTTCAAAGCCACTCGACGCTTACAGTTTTGGGTACGATTTGCCCAGACCCGCCTGCGAGAAATCGCCGAGCTGGTCCGCCCTCCCTTTCTCGACGAAGCGCCCCCCGGCGAGACCTATCTTACTTATTCTCAGGGCAGTGGCCTCAACGAAGTGATGACCCCCACTCGCTCCGAAGTGAAGCTGCAGGTGATGTGGAAGTTTTGAGCAGCCCCCCGTAGCTCAAGCCTGCTGCGCATCAGGCGACAGCTCAAACGTATCGGCATCCATCCAGACTGGAAACTTTGCGCGGTATTGCGTCAGCTTGTCGCGGTCGAGCCGGGCCAGGAGCGTGGTCTCTTGCTCTCGAATGGTGGACAAGGGGCGCCCCAGCGGATCGATGATCATAGAACTGCCCGAGTAGGCTACCCCATTGCCATCTTGCCCCACTCGGTTGACACCTACCACGTAACATTGATTTTCGATGGCGCGGGCCATCAGCAGCGTCTCCCACTGCGATACGCGAGAGGCAGGCCAATTGGCAACCCCCAAGATCAGGTCATAGTCCATACCGTCCTCGCGCCGAAAGTTGCGGCTCCACACCGGAAAGCGTAGGTCGTAGCAAATCAGCAGCAACATGCGCCAGCCTTGGTATTCGACCACCACGCGGCGTTGGCCTGGGGTATAATGCTTGTTTTCGCCTGCCATGCGAAAGGTGTGGCGTTTGTCGTAGTAATCGACCAGGCCATCGGGTGCGACCAGCAAAAATCGATTGTAAATATGGTCGCCTGCTTGGGTGATGACGCTACCTCCTACCAGACAGTCTCGCGCATGGGCCTGCTCCTGCATCCATTGGTGCGTGGGCCCCTGAACTGGCTCAGCGTATTCTTGGGCTGACATGGTAAACCCGGTCGGAAACATCTCTGGCAACACCAGCAAATCCAAGGGGCCCGCGATTTGATCGGCCATCAGCCAGATCTTGTCGCGATTGGCCGCCGGATGGTGCCAGACCAGGTCCAATTGCAACGCAGCGAGGTGAAGGGGAGTCATAGCAGATGAGGATTGGAGGAGATAGAGGCAAGATGGCAAAAACCCGGCTGAAGCCAAAAAGCCCTGCTCTATTTGCTCACCCGAGTTGATCCTTCTATCTTTCGAAAGAATTCTCTTCATTATTTGCCCATGAATCCCAAGATCTGCTTGTTTGATGCCTACGGCACCCTATTCGATCTGGAGGTGCCGATGGTACCCCTTCAGGCCCTCACCCAAGATCGCGCCGCACCCTTCCTGGCCTTGTGGCGACAAAAACAGCTAGAGTACAGTTGGCTGCGAGCCGTGATGGGGCAATACCTACCCTTCGAGCAAGTGACCGAGGATGCTTTGCACTATGCCTTCGAAGCATTCGACCTCAACAGCGGGGAGCTTTTCGACCAACTGATGAAGATTTACTGGCAGCCGACCCTGTTTGCCGAAGTGTCTACTACCCTGCGCATGCTCAAGCAGATGGGGATACAACTGGGCATCCTCTCCAATGGCTCGGAAAAATTGCTGCAAGCGGGCGTCAAGCACACAGATCTGTCAAGCCTGATCGACGAGGTGATATCCGTAGAAGCAGTCAAGACCTTCAAGCCCGCTTCGCAGGTGTACCAAACGGCGCTAGATCGTTTCAGGGCCAGTGTGCATGACGTGGTCTTCCTTTCGGCCAATGGCTGGGACATCGCAGGAGCCACTACCTTCGGGCTGAGTACCATCTGGGTCAAGCGCCGGGAAGCTCCCATAGAGCGGTTGGGAGTCTCGCCGGGCCACACCATCGAGAATCTCAGTGGCTTGATCGAGTGCTTGTAGGCGCGCGACCGGAGGCGGGTAGCCCCCCTATGCTGTTTGGTTAAGGGCAGTCGATGTAAGTCTTTGTCTCATATTTTTTACAAAAAAGCTATGCACGCATAGCTTTTTTTTATATCTTCACTTTCAGAAGATCGTATGCATGCATAGCACTTTTCGCTTAGCGCTGCCTTTACGGTCAGTCAGGAGTCTATCATCTCTGGCGTTCTATCATCTTATTATCAGCTTGAATCGAATCACCAATCCTCAATGAACATGAACACGGTAGCCAACAAGTCGAAAGAAGCAATCAAGGGCGGGGAGTTTCTGATCCGCGAAACCAACGCCGCCGATATCTTCATTCCCGAAGAATTTTCGGAAGAGCAGCAAATGATGGCGCAAGCCTGTCAAGATTTCATCGATCAGGAAATCAACCCCCACGTCGAGCGCATGGACAGCCTGGAAGAAGGCTTCATGGCGGGCCTGTTAGAGAAGGCCGGCGAAATGGGCCTGCTTGGGGTATCGGTACCTGAAGCGTACGGCGGGCTGGGCATGAGCTTCAATACCTCAATGCTGATTGCCGACGTGATCGGTTCAGCAGGATCTTTCTCCACCGCTTTCGGGGCCCACACTGGTATCGGCACCTTACCCATTCAATATTATGGCAACGATGCGCAAAAGGAGCACTACCTGCCCAAACTCGCCACGGGCGAATGGAAAGCTTGCTACTGCCTCACCGAGCCCGACGCTGGCTCCGACGCCAATAGCGGCAAAACCAAGGCCGTCCTCAACGACGCAGGCACCCACTACCACATCACCGGACAAAAGATGTGGATCTCCAACGCTGGCTTTGCCGACGTGATGATCGTTTTTGCTCGCATTGAAAATGACAAAAACCTCACGGCTTTCATCGTGGAGAGCCACTGGGAAGGCCTCTCGATGGGGGATGAGGAGAAAAAAATGGGCATCAAAGGATCTTCTACCCGGCAGGTGTTCTTCGAAAATACCCCCGTACCGGTAGAAAACATGCTGGGCGAGCGCGGCGGTGGCTTCAAAATCGCCGTCAACATCCTCAATATCGGTCGTATCAAGCTTGGGGTAGGCGTGATCGGCGGTTGTAAGGTAGTGACCTCGCAAGCTACCAAGTATGCCGTGGAGCGCAAGCAATTTGGTCAGTCCATCTCTCATTTCGGAGCCATCCAGAGCAAGCTCGGGGAAATGGCCACCCGCATTTATGCGACCGAGTCGGCCTCTTACCGGGCAGGTCAAAATATCGAAGACCAGATCGACTACCTCGAAAGTCAGGGCATGGACAAGCAAAGCGCCGTGCTCAAGGGCGTAGAGCAATTTGCTATCGAGGCCGCCATCATGAAGGTGCACGGCTCCGAGATTCTCGACTACGTAACGGATGAAGGGGTACAAATCTACGGCGGTATGGGTTTCTCGGCTGATGCCCCTATGGAGCGGGCCTACCGCGATGCCCGTATCTCGCGCATCTATGAGGGGACCAATGAGATCAACCGCATGCTCACCGTGGGCATGATCATGAAGCGAGCCCTCAAAGGTCAGCTTGACCTGCTCACTCCCGCCAAGGAGGTAGCCAATGAGCTGATGTCGCTGCCCGACTTTGGCGATGAGAATGGCGAGCAATTCGCGGCGGAGAAAAAATCTCTCAAAAACCTCAAGAAGGCCATCCTGATGGTGGCGGGCAAAGCCGCCCAGGACTTGGGCCCAAAGCTCAACGATGAGCAAGAACTGCTCATACAATTGGCTGACATGATCATCGAGGTGTATGTGGCCGAGTCGACCCTGCTGCGCACTGAAAAGCTGATCATGCAGCGCGGCGAAGCTGCGGTTGCAGCTCAGATCGCCATGACCCAGGTCTACCTCACCGAGGCAGTAGACAAGGTCTGGCTGGCAGGCAAAGAAGCCATCGCGGCCTTCGCCAGCGACGACGATCTCACCATGCTGATGATGGGCCTCAAGCGCTTCACCAAGTCGCCCGTAGTCAACGTGGCTAAGCTGCGCCGTCAGATCGCGGCTGAGATGATCGAGCGTGAGCAATACTGCTTCTAGCGAATATCGAGCACGTCAGCTCAGAAGAATACAGATCAAAAAAGCGCCACTTGCGACAAGCAGGTGGCGTTTTTTTGGCTTTATGCGCAAAAAGGCTGATCTGGGAAAGTGATGCCTGCTGTGTTGATGGATTGCAGGCCAGCCTCCTCCCTCTCATGCTGACCCAAGAACCCTACCCCCTGATTCGAGACTCGGTGGTGGCCCATCCCACGGTGTCAGAGCTGATTTCTACCATGTTTCAAGAGGTAGGGTAGGGAGAAGGTAAAGCAAAAGCAGACGGTCCTATTCGAGGAGCCGTCCACTTTTGGTTGAGAGAGGAGACAGTCATTCCGCAGGCCCATCAGCGTCGAATCACTGCTGGGCTGCGCAGCGCCATCTGTGGCTCTGCGACTTCTTCTGTCGATATCTGATAGTAGGTAATCAACTCGACCGTAGCGGTAGCGGCATCTACTTCAGTGGCTTCTGCGGCAGGCAGCTCGATGCGCTGCTCGATGGCAGGCTGCTGCATCGCATCCTGCGCCTGGATATCAGGCTCGCGCAGGGTAGGCGCGATCACCAAGGCCACTACCGACATCAGCTTGAGCAGGATGTTGAGCGAAGGGCCAGAGGTATCTTTGAAGGGGTCGCCTACGGTGTCGCCTACCACGGCAGCTTTGTGCGGCTCAGAGCCTTTGTAGAACTTCTCGCCGTTGATATCGACGCCTTCTTCGAACATCTTTTTGGCGTTGTCCCAGGCACCGCCCGCGTTGGATTGAAAAATGGCCATCAGTACCCCTGCCGACGTAACGCCCGCCAAGAGGCCACCCAACGTTTCTGCCCCGAAGATAAAGCCCACCACCACAGGGGCCAATACGGCCAGCAAGCCAGGCACCACCATCTCCTTGATCGACGCCGCCGTAGAGATTTCCACACACTTGGCGTATTCAGCCTTGCCATCGGCCTGGCGGAAGATTGCCATGTCTTCAGACGAAGCGTTTTCCAGCTTGGAGTCGTATTTGCGCATGATTTCCAGGGCATCTTTCAGCTCAGGAATGGTAGTAAACTGACGGCGTACTTCCTGAATCATGGCCATCGCGGCGCGGCCCACCGCGTTCATAGCCAAGGCTGAGAAGACAAAGGGCAGCATAGCTCCTGCCAGCAGCCCCGCCATGACGTTGGGATTGGCGATGTCAATGGTGCTGATACCCGCCTGCTGCATGAAGGCCGCAAAGAGGGCCAGCGCTGTCAGCGCCGCCGAAGCAATGGCAAAGCCCTTGCCAATCGCAGCCGTGGTGTTCCCTACGGCGTCTAGTTTATCGGTACGTTTGCGCACTTCTGGCTCCAGCTCAGCCATCTCGGCAATGCCACCAGCGTTGTCGGAGATGGGCCCATAAGCGTCTACTGCGAGTTGAATACCCGTATTGGCCAGCATCCCGACGGCCGCGATGGCAATGCCATAAAGGCCCGCAGTCGAGTAAGAGACCATGATCGCAGCCGCGATCAGCAAGATCGGAATGGCGGTAGACATCATGCCTACCCCCAGGCCTGCGATGATATTGGTGGCTGCCCCTGTCTGCGACTGACGCACGATGCTCTTGACCGGCTTGGTGCCTGTACCGGTATAATACTCAGTAATCCACCCCACTCCCAACCCCGCCACGAGACCCGCAATCACGGCCAGGAAGACCCCCAGTGAGCTATAATCGATGGTGTCGCCCAGTGCATTGGTATTGGTCCAGGCTTCGGGCAGCATCCAGGTGATGATCAGGTAAGCCGCCACTAGCATGAGGCCGGAAGAAACGTACTCGCCCATGTTGAGGGCTTTTTGGGGGTCGCCGCCTTCTTTGACACGTACGAAAAAGGTGCCGATGACAGACATGATGATGCCCGCTGCCGCCAGTACCAGCGGCAGCACGACCGCGCTAAGGCCGCCTAGTGGCGTGGTGCCAAAAGCCTCGATCCCCAAGAAGGCCCCTCCCAGCACCATGGTGGCGATGATGGAGCCTACGTATGATTCGAAGAGGTCAGCGCCCATACCCGCTACGTCGCCCACGTTGTCGCCCACGTTGTCGGCGATAGTAGCGGGGTTGAGCGGGTGATCTTCTGGGATGCCCGCTTCTACTTTCCCCACCAGGTCGGCCCCCACGTCAGCCGCTTTGGTGTAGATGCCACCGCCCACCCGGGCAAAGAGGGCAATCGATGAAGCCCCCAGCGAGAAGCCCGAAATGACGTTGAGCACGATGTTTAGCTCGGGCGCCTCCAGGGCTGCCCCATCGCCGACGAAATCCAGAGCTCGGTACACGATGAAGAGCAGCCCCAGGCCCAGTACGCCGAGACCTACTACCCCCATGCCCATCACGGATCCGCCTGCAAAGGCCACGCCCAGGCCTTTGCCCAGCGACGTACGAGCCGCGTTGGTGGTGCGCACGTTGGCTTTGGTCGCCACCTGCATCCCAATGAAGCCAGCCAGGGCCGAGCAAATGGCTCCGATGATGAAGGAAATGCCCACCCAGAAGTTGGAGTCATCTTCAGTAGAACCCTTGACAAACAGCAACACGGCCACGGCTACTACAAAAATAGCCAGCACCCGGTACTCGGCCTTGAGAAAGGCCATCGCTCCATCGGCAATGTTTTTGGCGATAATCGCCATCTTTTCATCTCCTACCTCTTGCTTGCTGACCCAATTGGATCGCACGAAGGTAAATAGCAGGGCAATCATCCCTACTGCTGGAAGCATGTAAATGATACCATCCATGGAATGTATGTCTTTGGTAGTTAGTAGTTGGGTACGAGTTCAATGAAGTGTTTCAGCAATGCGCAAAATTAGATGCACGGTTACAATATGCAAACATTTCGATATAATTCCGCGCAGGCATCAAAATATATAGATAATTACATGTGTTCTTCTCGCTCACCGATATATGCCGTCGAGCCGCTCTTTTTGACCGTACACCCTACCCAGCGATGGGGTTACCAGTCATTAGTTTCGCGGTTCACAGTTCAAGGTTGAAAGTAAATTTAGCCGCTTGGGCGGCCACTGAGTGAGCCAATATGAACGGGG
>CAYVAP010000199.1:0-7772 GCA_964449365.1 uncultured Bacteroidia bacterium | reverse complement strand
TCGGCCCGTGTGGCGCGGGATCTATGCTACCAAGGTTGAACCCCGCTGGGGTTCATCCCAAGGTGTAGGGCGGGTAAAAAGCAGTCCAAAAAGGTGACTCCGTTTTTTTCTGCGAAATCCGGGATTATGCACAGCCTAGGTATAGGAGTAGGGAGCTTCGGCACGGGCCAGCCCCCCACATATTGGCTCACTCAGTGGCCGCCTAAGCGGCTAAATTTACTTTCAACCTTGAACGTTGAACCGCGAAACGAATGCCTAGCTCCTCGCGATTCACGCCTCTAGCAGGTATTCGATCACGCGCTGCCTGGGGTCGAAGGGAGACAGGTCGTCTAGTCCCAGGGATTTGGTGGCGATGTGCATGAGCTCATCTTCCCCCACCTCGGTGGGCTGCCCTTGCTGGGCCAGATAATATGCCCCCGCGTCCAGCAGCGCCTGCTTGGGCATCAGGCCAATCAGCTCGGATCCGGTTACCCGCAGGCCTCGTCGGCGCGCACACGCTCGCCCGGCTTCAAAGGCGCTATGAACCGGGGTCAGACTCAGGTCGGTTACGTTGGTCGATACCTGCGCCACGCCATACTCCTCGATATACCAGCCGATGGCCCTGAGGCCCCGACACAGGCCTGGCTCGCGCAGAGGCAGGCCGTTTGCGTCGCGCTGCACCTCGCCATCGATGCGCTTGATGCGCCCCCGCTCGCGGATATCGAAGGCCACCGCATGGGCCAGCTTCACCGAGCGGGTGTTGAGATTGAGGTTATAGGCCACTAAAAAATCCCGTACCCCAATCACCGTCTGCCCCGTCTGTGGATTGAACTGGGCTGGCCCAAAGTCTGGCTGCCACGTCGGCTGGAGAATTTTCTCCTGAAAACCCTCATACTCGCCCGCGCGGATAGTGGCCAGGTTGCGCCGCTCTGGCCGCTGCGCCGAGCGCTCGTAGAGATACACCGGAATGCCCAGCTCCTTTCCTACTCGCTCGGCCAGCCCCAGGGCCAATCGTTGCGCCTCCTCGAAGCTAATGCCCCGGATCGGCACCAAGGGGCACACGTCGGTAGCTCCCATGCGCGGATGGGTGCCTACGTGCCAGCGCATATCGATGCGCGCTGCCGCTACGCGCATGGCCTGATAGGCTGCCTCTACCACCGCCTCGGGTTCCCCCGCAAAGGTCATCACCGTGCGATGCGCCGATGCCCCTCGGTCTAGGTGCAGCAGCTTCACCCTTGGCACCGAGCGAATAGCCTGAGCAATAGCCGCTAGCACGGCCCTATCACGGCCTTCAGAAAAATTGGGGATGCATTCGAGAATGGCAGACATGGGGAAGGGGAGAAGTTTTGGGTTTGGGGTTTTGAGTTTTGGGGTTTTGAGTTTTGGGGTTTTGGGTTTTGGGGGTTGGGGTTTTGGGTTTTGGGGGTTTTGGGGTAAACTTAGTGCTTCGCATTCGAAATTCGTAATCAGCAATTCGTCATTGAAAGCAAATATAGCTGCTGGGCGCGGCCACTGAGCGGGCCAATATAAACGGTAGGTAAACGCTGTGCCTGACTACCTTATACCTAGGCTGTGCAGAATCCTGCGTTTTTCGGGAAAAAACGATGCTACATTTTTAGACCATTTCAGGCTACCCCAGAGTGGCGCAGATTTGCCATCCGCTTTGACAGACCCGCTGGAGTGCCACTCCAGCCCACACCCAAGCATTGCCGCGCTAGCGGCCCATGGGCCTCAGCGATCTTTCCGCATCACTGCCTCCTTCAGTGCTTCGAGCTCCATCTCGGCAGCGGGCTTGTAGGGGCCGTAAAGGGCCTTTTCAAAGGAAGCTTTGGCCGTGGTCATGTCGCCTGCTTTTTTGGCGGCCATACCTTGCATGAAGCTGTAGCGAGCCACCGAGCGCGTATCGAGCTTGCCGCTGAGCAACTGCTCGAAGGTGGCCACGGCTGCCTGATGGCGACCCGAAAGGTATTCAGAGCGAGCTTTGACGTAGGTGAGCTTGGTGCTCCGCAAGCTGCGAAAGTCGGCCTCCACGGCAGCCTCCACGGCTTGTAGCGCCGCATTGGGATTGTCGCTGCTGAGGTGCAGCTCGGCCAACTGCATCAGAATACGGGCGCGATCCGTGCTATCCTTTTCCAGCGAAACCGCCTTTTGGTACAAATTGACCGCCTCGGAGAAGCGATGATTGCGCTCGGCGATCCGGGCCCGCAGCACCCAGGCGTTGGCGTAGGTGGGATCTACTTTGAGCAGCTCCTCGATGTAGCTTTCACTGAGGGCATACTCTTCATTGACGTAGTAGCTGACCGCCAGGCGGTAGTAGTAGCCAGGGTTGGTCTGGGCCATGTAGCGGGCTACCAAGCGCTTATACTTGCCAAAATTAGCCTGTTCGAAGGCTTTTTGGGCCTCTGCGGCATTCCCTTGCCGGGTGAGGACCAGCCCTAGGCCAAAGTAATATTGAGCTCGCTCCTCAGGGGCAGCCTCGCGCAACTCAGTGGTGCGCAGGGCTTGTTCGTAGTATCGCTGAGCTTGGGCCCACTCTTCGCGGGCTACGGCCAGCTCCGCCTGATAGTAGAGCATGCGCACGTCGTCGGGATTGAGCTGCTCAGCCTGGCTCAGATATCGCTCGGCTTGCTCGTGGTCGCCCTCTCGAATAAGCGACTGCACCAGCAGAAGCTGGTATTGAGAGCGACGGCGCTGATCAGGCTCTTTTTCGGCAGCGGTGCGATAATAGCGCAGAGCCTTTGCTTCCTGATCCTGGTCGCGGTAGATTTTCCCCAGCAGGTAGTAGGCCGAAGCAGGGGTGTACGCCTTGCCTCGGTCGATGGCTAGCTCCAGCGACTGCTCAGCGGCCCGGATGTCTCCAATCTGATACTGACAGCGTCCTTTCTGAAGGTAAAAGCGGTAATTATCGTCATCTTCAGCAATGGCAGCATCATAGCGGGCAATCGCCTCGCGAAAGCGCCCTTGCTTACGCAGGGTTTCGGCTTCCTGATAGGATCGCTCGCCTGAGACTTGCCCCCAGAGCGGGGCCACAGACCACATCACAAACCAGATCAACATCAAGAGAGAATATGAGCTTTTCATAGCGCGGAGGTAGATTGCCAGAGTAGATAAGCGCCAACTGGCAAGGGTGACAAAAATTGTATGGAGAACTCAAAACAACGACTCCCTGTGCAGGCTGATCGCAGAGGAAATTTATTTTATGGTTAAATCTCCTTCTCACTCGTAAAATATCAAATTCTGGCGAGAATAGCATCGTTTCTGCTCTTCTGCTGTCTTTTTCAACGACGAATCACCTTGTGTACCTCTCGTATTCCCTGAAGATTTGTCACCTTGAGCAGATAAATGCCTGACGCCCACTGAGAGGAGATGACCGCCTGATCCAGGTGTACCCATTCCCCGCCGCGATGCTTTCCCTGCCAGACCTGACGCCCATCAGGGGCAAACAGCGCCAAGCGGCAAGTGCCCTCCCATCTAGTCGGCAATTGCATCCACAAATCACCCTCGAAGGGGCTGGGAAACAGGACTGGCCGCGAGAGGGACGGGGCTGTATTCACCTCCACGACCGAGGAGTAGCTCTGCGAGCCATCGAGGTCTACACTGCGCAGGCGGTAGCGGTTGGTCCCTACCTGGGGGTGTCGGTCCCAGGTCTGGTAGCTCGCTTGGGCTGCCGCCGACACCCGCCCGATGGGCACGTAGTGGCCTGTGGGATTTTGCCGCTGCACTTCGTAGTGAGATAGGTTGACTTCTTCGCCCACGGCCCAGCGCAGTTGGATCCCCGCCTGGCCCTGGTTTTGGGCTGTAAAACTCACCCATTCTACCGGAAAGGCGGTCCCTCCTCCCGGATCACCCACCCCAAAGCCCGAAAAACCACTGCTAAACGTCGCGGTGATGCGGTGGTCATTGCCTGGGCCAAAGCCCGACACCTGATCTACCACCTGCTCGATGGGACCCGCCGGATAAGGCGTCGCAGGCGTCACCTGACTGATGGGGCCACCGCTCTTGACGATGCGAGCGTCATCGGTCCAACTTTTGCCCGTGGCTGCCTCCCAACCAGCTACCTCCTCGGCCCGATAGTATAGGGTGAGGCGATAGGAAGCATTGGCCGGGGTGAGGGTGGGAGTGATGAGCACCGTCTTGTCGGCCAGGTCGAAAGCATCATCGGCAGGGTCCCAAAAATCTGTACTCCCCGTACCGCTGCGGTCGATGCGTACCTCGGTGCAGCCAAAGTCGGCACTGCTGAGGTTTTCCAGGGTAGCGATCAAGCGTTGCTCCGCATCGAAATAGTTGACCGTGGCCCAAGGCCCCAACTCATGCTCATCGCTGGCCCCAAGCCAGTCGGCAGGCCGCACCTGATACGGCTGATTCGCCGTGAGGCGCAGCTCATCCACCGCGAAGCCACCGCCTGGGTTGGAGGTATCGTTGAATTCGAAGGCGATGCGCACTTGGCTTTGGCCACTGAGTGGGGCAGAGAGGTTGTAGTTGGATGAGTTCCAGGTGGCAGAATGGGGGACAGCGTATATCCCGCTCCAGGTGGCACCGCCATCGGTCGAGAATCGAAAACCAGCATCAAAGATAGGTCCATCGTAAAAATAGCGAAAACTCAGATTGACATTGCTGGCTAGGGATAGATCCAAGAGGGGCGAGATCAGTCGATCCATAGATTTATCGCAAGCACAAGCGTCGTCGTTGGTCGCAGCGATGAGGCTGCCATTGCCATTGGTGGGGATGGTCCAGCCCGGCGAGGAGAGCATGGCCGCCGTGCCAAACTGAAAGTCATCCGAGCTGCTGCCTGCGTGAGTGAGCAACCATCCGTTGGGAAGGCTTCCCCCTTCGAAGTCTTCGAAAAGCACGGTGTCATTTTGCAATACCCCTAGCTGGTTCAGGTCGGGGTCTAGGTTTTCGAAGTCGAGACTCAGGCTGGTAGGGGCTTCGATCTGTACCATCCCTGGCACCGCCGAGGCCAGACTCAGTTGCAAGGTTTCGCCAGACTCGGGTTGGCCATCGTCGTACACCCGCAGGGTCAGGTACTGATCAGCGGGATCGTTGGCCGGAAAGGCGACCAGGGTTCCGTTGGGAAAATCATAGTCGAGAGGGGTGGCGCTGCCCCCGACGACCGAGACTGCTACCTCGACCATCGTCGCCGAGGCCCGGGAGATTTCTACCGGAACCTGATAATCCCGGTAAGGGCGGCATCCCATGGCTCCGCTGCTACGATCTTCGCGCACCGTCATGGCTGTCTGCTGAAAGCGCACCTTTACCTCGCGAAACACCTCAGAGCTGTACAGTCCTCGTCCGTGGGTAGCGGCTATGAGTAGGCTATCCGAAGACCGAAATTGCAGCATATCGGTGCGGACATTGGCCAGGCCCGTGTTGCTGGGCTCCCAGTCGAGGCTGGTTTCGGAGAGGTTGTCGCAGGTCCAGACGCCCAATTCGGTGGCCAGTAGGGCTTGATTGGCCTCAAAGGGGTGAAAGATGCCCCAGCGCACCGGCATGTCGGGCAGGTCGCCTTCCAGGTTGCGCCAGGTAGCGCCGCCGTCGCGAGTTTCCCAGACGCTGGCGAGGCCATAGTTGCTGAAGGTCACCAACAGGTGGTCGTCGTCCCCTTTTTCGACATCGATAGAGGAAATATAGCCTGCGGGCAAGTCGGGGGGCGATCCCAGCAGGGTACCCGATAGGCTGCTGCCCAGGTGGGCATTGTCCACGCGCACCACCCGGCCATTGCCCAGGCCAAAAAACACCCGATGCGAAAGGTTGGGAGAAACCTTGAGCGCCGAAATCTGCCCACCGCCGAAGGCGCTCACACTCACAAAATCTGCGCTCGGACTGAGCACCGTGCTGCCGATATCGTTGAAGCGCAGGTATTGCCCCGCCGAGTAGCAGGCGTAAAGCCGATCGTGCTGGTCATCGTAATCAGTAGGGTTGATAAACCGCCCTTGGTTGCCACTCACCGTGTACGTCTGAAAGCTGCCCCAGGAGTCGGTGGTGACGCGGTACAGATTGTACACGTAGGAAGAGAGCTGCACCTGCGGCTCGTCGGCGTCGATGTGGCAAAAGCCACCGTCGCCCCCGGTTACCTCCACGGTGCTGTTGATGCCCGGCTGGGTGTAGCGCTGGGTGCCGTTGTCTTGAGAGCCAGCCAGAAACTCATTGCTCCGGCTCAGGGGCGATAGGTCACCAGCGTAGTACTGGGTGATGTTGAGCCCTTGATTGCAGGGCAAAAGGTTGGGCACCAGGCTCTGGCCATTGGTGCTACGATAGACGCCCCCATCGTTGCCTACCATGAAGATATTGGAGTTGCCTGGCTGAAAAACGATGGCATGCTGATCGGCATGGACGTACTGGATGCCATTTCCCCCATACCATTGGCTGATCTGGGTCCAACTCTGGCCCGCATTGCTCGACGTCAGCAGGTCGACTCCTCCGATGAAGACATGGTCGGGATCATTGGGGTCCACGGCGGCAATGAGATCGTACCAAGCTTGGCTGCGACAAAAGTTGGACATCCCAATGGCACTGGGGTTGGACGTCGCGGTCCAGCTCACGCCCGCGTCATCACTGCGAAAGATGTTTTTGCAGGCCCGGGTGCTGGGGTCTTGGGTGAGGACGTAGATGCGATTGGCGTCGGAAGGGGCGCAGGCGATTTCGATGCGCTCGAAGCCGGTGCCAGGCAGCAATACCGCGCTCCAGGTGTTGCCTCCGTCGGTGGAGTGGTACAGTTGTCCAGGGCTGAAGACGAGCCCAAGCCCTGCCCAAAGGTCACCGTTGGCGGAAATTTCCAGGTCAGCCACTTGATCGTGGATGCCGCCATTGACTCCTGCGCCCAGCACCTTGGTCCAAGTGAGGCCCCCGTCAGTAGAGCGTTGCAGCCCCGCGTTGCGAGTACAAGCCCAGAGGTCGCTATTGGGAGCCACCACTAGTTTTTGGAGGTAGTGAAAACTTGAGTCTACGGTGCTGCTCAGTTGGGTCCAGGTGTCGCCATGGTCGATGCTCTTCCAGATACCCAGTCCGCGCACCGCATCAGAGTTGTAGAACCCCTCGCCGGTGCCAAAATACATGATGGCGGGATCGTTGGGGTCCTGAGCGATGCTGGTGATGGCAAGGTTGTCGAAAAAATCATCGATCGGCTGCCACTGCGGATCTTGGGCGTCGATTTGGGTGGTCTTCCACAGCCCCCCTGCTACCCCTGCGGTCCAGACTGTCTGGTAGCTCGGATCGCCTTCGTCGATCAGGATGGTACGCACTCGCCCCGCCACGTTGTTGGGGCCACGTTCGCGCCAGCTCAGGTTGGGAATGGCTCCACGGGTGGCCTGCGCGATTTGCCGCTGCCGCTTACGCTCGGCCAGTTGGTAGGCAGCCATCAGGCGCTCGCGGGGTACCTGGCCCGTGGCTGGATCGCGGGTTTTTTCTACTTCATGCTGAATGGCCAGGTCTATCCGGTCGTATTTGTCCCGTTTGCCTTCCTCCTCGTCATGCGCCTGTTGATCGGCCTCAGCCGGGGGAGGGCCGGGTGGCGGAGCAAGCCAGGGCGTGGATAGCAAAAGCAGCAGGGCTAAGCTCAAGACAAACCAAGGGGTAATTCGCTGGGAACGAGCAGTTCGAAACATGGCGAGTGATAGAAGCTGGTCCGATAGAAAGAATTTGAGGTAAAACGTAACTAATATGATGCCAAGTCAGAGCAAAAAACATCAGGCGCAGGGCTTGCGTCTACGTTGGGCCTGCCCATCCAGGCTCAAAGCCGATGCTAGTGCTCTGTCAACTCCCGAATGATGGGTGATCGCTGCATCTTTTTCCGC
>CAYVAP010000198.1:0-7806 GCA_964449365.1 uncultured Bacteroidia bacterium | reverse complement strand
TCACTCAGTAAGGCTCAAAGAATAACTTCCCCTTTTTGTTTCACGCAAAGGCGCAAAGTAAAAATCTGATAACCAGGCTGTCGTATTTCTTTGCCTAAAATGGAGAAAGGGAGGTTATTTTTCGACTATTACTCAGTGGCCGCACAAGCGGCTATATTTACTGTCAATTACTAATGACTGATCACGAATTTCGAATGACGTGCCCCGGAAACTTCGAACTTTCTTCATCATCTCGACTTCCTTACTATATGCGAAAACTCATACTTTTTCTGCTAGGCGCAGGGCTGATGGCTGCTACGGCCCAGCCCTGCCTCCAACTCACCGATGCGCAGCGCGCGCAAGCCCAGAGCGACGTTTGGTTTCTGGCCAATGACTTCCTCGAAGGCCGCGAAGCTGGCACCCGAGGCGAACAAATAGCCGCCGATTACCTGAGCTTCGCCTTTGCAGCTCTGGGCCTCGATCCGCTGTTTGAAGGAGAAGACGGACCCAGCTATCGTCAGCCCTTCACGGTCTACCTGCCCGTGCAGGTAGAGGCTAGCACGACCCTGATCCTCGAGGGGCAGACCCTGACTCTCAACTGCGACTTTTATCCCATCAACCTCTCGGCCAACGGCGAACTTTCCGACGTGGAAGTGGTCCACGTGGGCTTTGGGATCGAAGCACCAGAGCTGGAATACAGCGATTACGGCTCTGATACCGACCCCGTCGGCCAAGCCTTCCTGATCAACTACAGCTCGCCCAACGGGGTGCATCCGCATTCGAAGTATGCCGCCTACCACGACCTGGCTACCCGCATCAAGCTGGCCGAGAAGAAGGGTGCCGCCGCCGTGCTGGTATACAACACCACCGACTACCTCGACGATCCGGCGCGGAGCTTCAACCGCCTCAAAGCGGCGAATATTCCCGTGATCTTTGTGCATCGCCGCCACCTGGATCTGCTGCAAAGCGAGCCCTCCCTCGACGCCCTGACCGTGGCTATGCAGGAAAATGCCCGGCCAGCCCACAACGTAGCCGCCTTCCTGGATCGCGGAGCCAAAAAGACCATCGTGATCGGCGCGCACTACGACCACCTAGGCTACGGCGACGAAGGCTCGCGCTACCGCGGCGATGAGCGCTTGATTCATAACGGAGCCGACGACAACGCTAGCGGCACCGCTGGGCTGCTGGCCCTGGCGCGGTACTACGCCGCCAACCCAGAGAGCACCAGGCACAACCTGCTCTTCCTGGCTTTTTCTGCCGAAGAAAAAGGGCTGCTCGGTTCCAAGCACTTCGTGGACGCTAGCCCCGTGGCTCCTGAAGATATGCTCTGCATGCTCAACATGGACATGATCGGTCGGCTCGACCAAGATCAGGCGCTGGTGGTGAATGGCACTGGCACCTCGCCTCTCTGGCAGCAGGCCATGGCCGACATTGACTGCTACGGCCTCAACCCCCAAGCCAATCCCTCCGGCGTGGGACCTTCGGACCACACCTCCTTTTACCTCAAAGAGGTACCCGTGCTTGCCTTCTTCACCGGGGCGCATCAGGATTATCATCATCCCAACGACGACGCCCATAAGGTCAACTACGAGGGGATGTATGAGGTCATCGGCTACGTCGGCTCATTGGTACAATGGCTGAATGACCACGCGGACATGACCTTCACTGAGACGAAGCAGGAAGACAACCAAAACCGTCCGCGCTTCAGCGTCACGCTGGGGGTGATGCCCGACTATGCTTATGGGGGCGAAGGCATGCGCATTGACGCCGTGACGGAGGGAAAGCCTGCCGATAAAGCAGGCATGCAGGCTGGCGACGTGGTCATCAAGATGGGACCATTTCCCGTCACGGGGATGCAGAGCTACATGCGCAGCCTGGGCCAGTTCAAGCCCGGCGACGAAACCACCATACTGATCAAACGGACGGGCAAGGAGATGGCGTTGACGGTTACTTTCTAAGCGAAAGTTGCTGACTATTCCGAAATCGGGTGCTTCGTTTCTGTCTCTTATCTTTTGATGATCGATAGATGCGCACTCGCTTTAATAACGCGAGAAAAATAACTTCCCTCATTCGGCTAGAGATCTCGTTCTAGATCAAAGAGGGATACTGAGATGGTGAGATCCTGAGATCTTGAGACCTTGAGATCCTGATACATTGGAACGTACAATCTCTTAGTCTCGACCTCTCGACCTCTCAATCTCTCGACCTCCTATTCTCAGGCGAAGAAGGCCAACTTATTTTTTGAGCGTTACTCAGTAACGTGAGAAAAATAGCATGCCGATTTCGCGCAGAGGCTTAGTGCCGCAGCCACGAGGAGTGATGAATCAAAGGGGCCCCACTTCCGAGCAGAAAACCGACCTTAGCGAGCGATGGCGCGAAAGCGTGGGATAAAGGACCCCACAGTTGAACCATGGCGCAGCATGGTGCGAAGGCCTGCCCTGGGCGAAGCCGAAGGGACTGATCGTAGCGGCATCACTTATTTTTGGAGCATTACTTACGTCTCCATCATCCCCTTTGTCCCCCTCAAAGCGGATTGGATCATGATGCTGAGCGATGCTCACTACGGTAGCTAGGCTCCCTTGAAGGAGCTACTGAGGTGAAACACACCGCAGAATTCAGCACGCGAAAACGAAATGGTCAGGAACTTTGAACTGCGAAACGGATGGATAGCGCAATAACCTCGAAAAATGGTCTTGGCTCTACGAGCCAGAGTGAGAAGCTGTGCGCTGACCGGGCCGCGCTTCCCACCAGCGCCGTAGCCATTTTTCGAGGCCAATCACCAGATAGATGCCCAGCCCGACCAGGACCAAGTAGGCCCAATCTAGCCAACCAATGGCTGCGGTGCCAAAGGCCGCCTGCATGAAGGGCAGGTAGGTGAAGCCGAGTTGCAGCAGCAGCATCAGCCCCACGCCGCCGAGCACGTAGGGATTGGAGAAAAAGCCGATTTTGAAGACCGAGTAGCGCAGCGAGCGACAGTTGAAGAGGTAAAACATCTCGCCCAGCACGAAGACGTTGACCGCCAGGGTGCGGGCCTCCTCTTCGCTACGTCCCATGCCCTCGGCCCATTCGAAGAGACCAAAAGCCCCGGCGCAGAGCATGGATCCGGTGAGCACGATGCGCTCGATCAGGGGGCCACTCAGGATGCGGCTGCCCGCCTTGCGTGGTGGGCGCTTCATCAAGCCGGGCTCTTGGGGTTCGAAGGCCAAGGTCAGACCCAGCAATACCGCCGTAGTCATGTTGATCCAAAGGATCTGTACCGGCAAGATGGGCAGGGTGGTGCCCAGCACGATGGCGATGAGGATGACCAGGCCCTCGCCAAAGTTGGTGGGCAGGGTCCAGGTGATGAATTTGACGATGTTGTCGTAGACACTGCGGCCCTCTTCGACCGCCGCCTCGATGGTGGCAAAGTTGTCGTCGGTGAGCACCATGTCGGCGGTCTCCTTGGCCACGTCGGTGCCGGTGATGCCCATGGCGATACCGATGTTGGCCTGCCGCAGGGAAGGCGCATCATTCACCCCGTCGCCGGTCATGGCGATCACGTCACCATCCTGCTGCAGGGCGCGCACCAGGCGCAGCTTGTCCTCGGGGGCCACCCGGGCGAAGACCGATACCTGCGGGGCGAGTTGCGCTAGCTCTTCGTCGCTCAGGTTGGTAATTTCCTGGCCACGCAGCACCAAGGGCGGGCCGTCGGGTGGCGCTTCACGGTCTTCGATGCCGATCAGCCGGGCGATGGCCAGCGCAGTAAGGGCGTGGTCGCCGGTGATCATCTTCACGTCGATGCCGGCGCTGCGACAGGCGGCTACCGCCTCGGCCACCCCTTCGCGGGGCGGGTCCATCATGGCCTGTAGTCCCAGAAAAGTCAGCCCTTCGGCTACATCGTCGTGGCTGATCTGGCGCTGCTCATTCCCTACCCGACGCTGCGCCAGGGCCAGCACCCGCAAGCCTTGGCTAGCCAGGTCATCGGCCTGGGCGTGGTACGCCTCCACATCCAGCGGCATCGAGCTACCGTCTTCGGCCAGGCGATCGGCGCAGCGGGCCAGCACCTTTTCCACCGAGCCTTTGACCAAGATGAGGTTACCTCCGGCAGAATCATGGCGGTGCAGGGTGGCCATGTACTGGTAGGCCGATTCAAAGGGAATCTCGTCCAGGCGGGGCCATTCGCGCCCATCCAGCCCGGCCTTGCGCGCCGAGACCAGCAGGGCCCCCTCGGTGGGGTCGCCTTCGATGCGCCATTGGCCCTCTTCTTCGCGTAAGATCGAATCATTGCACAGCAAGCCCGCCAGCAGGGTTTGGTGCAGGGCAGGGTGCGCCTCGGCGGTGGTGGTTTGGCCGCCCAACTTGAACTGCCCCTCGGGCACGTAGCCCAGGCCTGTCACCTCATAGGCCCGCTCGGCACAGCGGATTTCCTGCACCGTCATCTGGTTTTGGGTGAGGGTGCCGGTCTTGTCGGAGCAAATGACCGAGGTGCTGCCCAGGGTTTCCACGGCGGGGAGCTTGCGCACGATGGCGCGGCGCTCGGCCATGACCGAGACGCCGATGGCCAGGATGATGGTCAGGGCCGCAGGCAGGCCCTCGGGGATGGCCCCTACCGCTAGGGCGATGGCGGCCATAAAGGTATCGATGAAAGGCTGCCCGCGCAGCAGGCCGATGACTACGGTGATGGCCGCCAGGCCGAGGATCACGTAGAGCAGCAATTGGCTAAAGCGGTCGATCTGCTTGGTCAGCGGGGTGGCCAGCACGTCAGCCGAGGCGATCATCTGGTTGATGCGCCCAATCTCGGTGTCATTGCCAGTGCGGACCACCACGCCTACGCCCGTGCCATAGGTGGCCAGGGTGGAGGAAAAGGCCAGGTTGGTTCGCTCGCCCAATACGGTGTCGGCGGGCAGGGCGTCGAGTTGCTTGAAGACCGGCACCGACTCACCGGTGAGGGGCGCTTCGTCGATTTGCAGTTCCTTGCGGCGCAGCAGGCGCAGGTCGGCGGGGACTTTGTCGCCGGCGGCCAGCATCACCAGGTCGCCGGGCACCAGGGTGCCAGCTTCGACCTGCTGCTTTTCGCCATCGCGAATCACGGTGGCCTGACGGCTAAGGCCCTGGGTGAGGGCTTCGATGGCACGCATGGCTTTCACTTCCTGGATGAAGCCGATCACCGCATTGACCAGCACCACACCGAAGATCACGATGCTGTCCACCCACTCGTTGAGGAAAGCGGTGATGACGCTAGCCCCGAGCAGGATGTAGATCAGCGGTTGGTTGAACTCTTTGAGGAAGAGCAGCCACATGGGGGTGCCGCCCTGCTGGGTGAGGCGGTTGGGGCCCAAGCGCTCCAGGCGGGCCTGGGCCTCGGCGGTGGACAGGCCCTGCTCAGGATCAGTGGCAAGGCGCTCAATCACGGCCTGGGCGGATTGGTCGTGCCAATGGGTGGGTAGCGAATCCGACAGGCGCGCAGTGGGGGTGGATATTTGGCTCAAGGGAGATCGAATTAAGGTTCGAAAGCTGACAAATGTATTTCGCGAGCAGGTGATCCTGATTAGAGAGAAGCGAGACTGCTATTGGTACGCAGAGTGGAAGGAGGCGTTGAGGGACTTTGGCCAGGGGAGGGGTTGTTATTTGCTGATTACATCTTCATGCTACTGGACATCATCGATCCATTTGAACAGGATTTGCGGCTTCCCGGTGTACGCGCCCTAGCCGGTGTGAGCCATCGCAGGATAGCTTGCTGTATAGCGGTATACCCCGGAGGTGGTGATTTGACTTCCTTTGGGATGTATGTTTTTTTGCTTCCAAACCAGATGGATCCTTTTTATGCTACTGCGAACGATTGCTTTCCTGTTTTCTCTCTTTCTTTTCCTATCCTCTTTTTCCCAACCTCATGACGACTGCCCCCGCTACCAGACCTTTGGCGACAGCAGCGCCGCGAGTTTTCTCGAATTTGCCGACCGGGGCTATGTCACCCGCATTTACTTTGCGAAGCTAGCCGCGCAGCAGACCGACTCGGCGGCCTACCAATTGCTGCTGCCCCGCTTTGGCGAAAGCACCCGTCAACTCTCGGAGCTGGACGTACGCCTCAGCTACGATGACTTCTGGGAGCGCTGGGAACTGAGCTTGCCCCGCCGCCGGGTAGCGCGCATCGAGTGTGCCAGCTATCCTGATGCCATGCGCAACTTCAGCGGCGCGGTGCCGGACTCGATCTCAGTGCGCGACGATCAGCTCTACGTCGAGTACGTCGGCGGCAACCGCGAGGCGGGCAGCTATTTCCACTTCCGCCTGGCCATCGACGAGGTGGCTCCCATGCCCACAGAGGCACCCCAGGTAACAGGCACCTATCTGCCTGACTCGGCCACAGAAGCTGTACCCGTGGCCTTTGCCGAAGCCACCTACCTCCCTGGCGAGCAAAAGCTGACCATGCAATACGGCACCCTCGACAGCTACCAAAACGTACCGCTCTACGATGTGTCGCCCGGGCCGAGCCGCTACGAAGAGGTCAACGACTACTTTGGTGAATACACCCATCGGGCCTACGTAATCGATACCCTGCAGCCAGGACTACTGGCTATGCGGGTGTATGATTTTTCGGCGCTCAAGGCGCAGGGAGAAGAATCCGACGCCGGCTTTTTTCCCGAGGTAGAGATCGAGTACCCCCTCTCCGTTGGTAAGCTGATCGCTGACCTACGCAGCACCGACGTTACTTGGCAGCCAGCCTTACCCGACTTGGTGTTTGGCCAGTCGACCGCCGCCTCGCCCGCCCCGTCGGCGCCTGATCCCGTCAGCGAGGTCGATTTCGACGCTGCGCCCTTGCCTGACTACCAGCTCATTGGGCCATTTGATCTGACCTACTTTCCCACCAAAGGCGGGCAGCCCGGCCCGGTGGGTATAGAGGAACGCATTCAGCCCTTTGCCGGGGGCGATTGGTCAATGGCGCTGACGGTGGCTGAAAAGCAAGCAACCAGCCAGTCGGAAGATCCCCGCATCGCGGAGCTGGAAGGTATCCTGGCCGTGTTCAAAAAGCTCGAAAAACTGCGCGGCCCGGACAACTACGAGCAGGTGTTGCGCATGGTCAAGCAATTGAATCAGACCTATGCGCTCGGCATGGAAGACGATTATCCGGAACCAACCAGCCTGCTCCGCGAAAAATTGGTGGAAGCCGTTTCTGCCAAATATCCTCAGGAGCTGATCCAGCAGGTGTACCAGGGAGGGCAGAAAGCAGAGGGACAAGACGGCCTGGCGAAGTGGTTGCCCATCACGCTGACCTTCGACGGCGAAACCGGGCTACCCATGCGTACGCAGATGGAGCTACTGGATACCGACATCACGCTGCGCTACCAGGGTGAAAGCGTAGAAGTGGTGGCACAAAACGACGCGCAGGGCCGCGATAGCTTGTCCGTGCCGCTGCCGCAGGGCAGCATCGACCTCTTTCAATTTCGCCACCAACTGAGCTACCTACCATTGGCAGAGGGCTATACCGCTACTTTCCCGATCTTCGCGGTGTCAGTCCAGCGGCGTACGTCCTATTCCGGCCAGGCGGGCCGTCGCGAGACGGTCACGCTGGAGCCCGTCTACTTGCGGGCCAAGGCCACGGTGCAAGCCCTCGAGCGCCCTAAGGGCGCAACCGAAGATTGGTACCGTGTACAAGTGCAGTGGGATGCTGTGCCGCGGATGCTGCCCTTTTTCGAAGGCAAAGCCGAGGGATATGGCCAGCCCATCGAGGCTATCTACTGGCTCACCCGCACCGTGCCGCATCGCCTGCGTCGGGTGGACTATGGCCGTGGTCGCGGGCTAGAGGGAAAATAGGCCAAAGGCGGAAACGGTGGGGCGCAGGCGAAGGCTCCT
>CAYVAP010000197.1:1351-7809 GCA_964449365.1 uncultured Bacteroidia bacterium | reverse complement strand
TTTTCGGGATCCAGCAGGCTACCGAAGAGGAGGCTGCTGTCAAAGCGGGGCCAACACAGCCAATTGACGTTGGCGTCGGTGTCGATCAGAGCGAGGTAGGCACAGTTGCCAATCAGTCCGTGATAATAGGTATGTTTGGACATTCAGGAGGGATAATTCGAAATTTGTAATTCAGAATTCGCGATTGGGTGGTATGAAAATGGGGAAGCGGAAAGCTGAAGGTGGCGACAGCCAGTCAACCATTCACTCAATCTCCCGCTCAAAAAATCGATGATTTCCTCTCTCCTCTCAAAAATAGGCCCACAGCGGAAATTCGCTAGGTCATTGTGGTAGAGATTCTAACGGCTCAGGGCGAGGCTTGAACCATTGAGCCTCGGGGCCTCAAATGAGCAAGGTAGGGGAGGTCCATTGGCCACTGCCACCGCAACTGAGGGAACCAATATGAGGGGCTGACAAAGGAACCAATTGAGGGGCTGAGCCGTGCCGAAGCCCTATGCTACCTGTCGACCGCATCCCGTTCATATAGGTGAGGCTCTCGCTCGGTATGGGTAAGGTTTTCCATCACACCTGCATCACGCCTGGATTGAAGGGCTTCACCTCAGGGTTGCCGTTGGCGGCCTCGATGCCCAGCGAGATGATCTCGCGGGTGTCGAGCGGATCGACGATGCCATCGACCCACAAGCGGGCCGCCGCGTAGTAGGGTGAGGTCTGCGCCTCGTAGCGGCTGCGAATCTCTTCCAGCATCTGCTTTTCCTCCTCGGGCTCGATCTCTTTGCCCTGCTTTTTGAGAGCCGCTACGCGAATTTGCAGCAGGGTCTTGGCCGCCTGCGAACCGCCCATCACCGCGATCTGGGCACTGGGCCAAGCGAAGATCAGGCGTGGATCATAAGCCTTGCCGCACATGGCGTAGTTGCCCGCGCCGTAGCTGTTGCCAAGAATGAAGGTGAACTTGGGCACGGTGCTGTTGGCCACCGCGTTGACCATCTTGGCCCCGTCCTTGATAATGCCGCCTTGCTCCGAGCGGGTACCCACCATGAAGCCGGTTACATCCTGCAAAAACACCAACGGAATGCGCTTTTGGTTGCAGTTCATGATAAAACGGGCCGCCTTGTCGGCGCTGTCGCTGTAGATCACCCCACCGACTTTCATCTCACCCTTGGCCGACTTTTGCACCAGGCGCTGATTGGCCACGATACCCACCGACCAGCCGCCGATGCGCGCATAGGTGCAAAGGATGCTTTGGCCATAGCCTGCTTTGTATTCCTGCCAGGAATCCTGATCCACCAACCGCAGCAAGATTTCGCGCATGTCGTAGGGCTTACCCCGGTCGCCGGGCAAGATGCCCATGATTTCTTTGGGATCTTTGGCGGGAGGCCTAGGTTTATCGCGGTTGAAGCCGGCGGTGGGGCCCTGCCCCTGCTTGGCCATCAGTTCACGCACGGTCTTGAGACAAGTCTCGTCGTCGGGCATGAGGTAGTCGGTCACGCCCGAAATGGTGCTGTGCATTTCGCCGCCGCCTAGCTCCTCCTGATCGGCGTCCTCGCCGATAGCAGACTTGACCAGGTATGGTCCGGCTAGAAACACTGACCCGGTGCCATCCACGATCAGGGCTTCGTCGCTCATGATGGGCAGGTAGGCCCCACCCGCCACGCAAGGCCCCATGATGGCCGCAATCTGGGGAATGCCCAGGCTGCTCATCACCGCATTGTTGCGGAAGATGCGCCCGAAATGCTCCTTGTCGGGAAAAATCTCATCCTGCATGGGCAAAAATACCCCCGCACTATCGACCAGGTAGATGATGGGCAAGCGGTTTTCCAGGGCGATCTCCTGGGCGCGCAGGTTTTTCTTGCCCGTCATGGGAAACCAGGCCCCGGCCTTGACGGTGGCATCGTTGGCGACGATCATGCAGAGGCGACCCGCCACCCGCCCGATACCAGTGACCACCCCGGCAGAAGGACAACCGCCGTATTCCTGGTACATGCCATCGGCAGCCAAAGCCCCGATTTCGAGGAAATGATCCTTGTCATCAAGCAGGCGAGCGATGCGCTCGCGGGCAGGCAATTTGCCCTTGGACCGATGCTTGGCCAAGGCTTTTTCGCCGCCACCTTTGGCCACAGCCTTGATTTTACCTTCGAGCTTGCGCATCAACTCGCGGTTCTGGTCTTCGTTGGCGTTGAAGGTCAAATCATCCGGGCGGAAAGCAGGACTGTATTTCATGCAGAAATTGATTGTCGTGGTTTGAATAGGGAAAGGTATCAACGCCAGCTCAAGGATGCAATTCAGGATGGCCAAATAACAAACGTTCGTTAGGAGAATTTCGTCTCACCTACATGAACGGTCAGGGGCATAAGAGATATAAGGTAGTCAGGCACAGCGTTTACCTTCCGTTCATATTGGCTCACTCAGTGGCCGCCCAAGCAATTGCGCCAGCACTTGGACCGCGTAGCGGTCAAACCTTGGTAGCATGGGGTACGCCTGCGGGCTACCGCGGCGAGGGCCTGATCTTCTGGCGCATGGTGGCGCATTACGGGGTGAGCTTCTTCTCGGGTGTACCGACCGTTTACTCGGCCCTGCTCAACGTGGGCAGCCGACCGGGATACCTTGCACCGACAGGCCGATCATATTCTGGGGGCTTACGCGGTACCCTACCAGCTCGAAATCCAATGAGTGGGTTGCAGGTTCGGGCGGAAAGCCTGATCTTGCAGGTCCAAGCTTTGATCCTATGGCCGATACCCCCGAATTTTCCTTAGAAAAGACCCTCGCCGAGCTGCGCCAACTGGTGGAGCAGATGCAGAAAGGCGTCAGCGATTTCGATCAGCAGGTCCTGCTGTTTCAGCAGGGGCAGGCCCTGATCGAGCAGTGCCGCAAGTACCTCGACGGGGCCGAGCTGCAGGTCGAGCAACTGATCGAGGGAAAATACAAGGATTTTCCAGAGCTAGATCAAGACTGAGGATTTCCATTAAAGGCAGCGATCGAGCCCTATATTTTAGGCAAAATTTTTTAGCTTTACTCTTCACGCTCTACGGTAGCGTCAGCAGAAAATCGGATATTTCACACCATCGTAACCCCCTACATCATGAGCTTTTCGGTTGAAGGTAAACTGTACAAGAAATTCGATACCCAGCAGATCAAGGAAACCTTTCAGAAGCGGGAATTTGTGGTCGAGTACATCGAGGGCAATCCCATGTATCCGCAATACGTAAATTTCCAACTGATCCAGGACAAGGTGGATATGATCGAGCCTTTTCAGGAAGGGCAGATGCTAAAGGTAGAATTCAACTTGCGCGGTCGCGAGTGGCGCAGCCCCCAAGGTGAGTTGAAATATTTCAACAGCCTGGACGCCTGGCGCATTCAGCCTACGCAGCAAGAGCAACAAAGCCCTGGTCCCGACAGTGGCCAAAACAGCACTCCCCCTCCACCGACGGATGCGATCGATGTATCGCAGGCTGACGACGACGATTTACCGTTCTGAACGATCAGAAAGTCGGTACTTTTTTCTCTGAAACCTTAACTACGGCCCATTATTTCGAGATCACGGAATACAGGGCACTTGCGAGCACTTCTCCATTTAGCAGCATCACATTTTTGGTACCAGATGGCTTCAGAGGCTATCGGGGCCCAAAGTTGGGGGGCTACTTGGCTCACTTCGGCTGCTCGGTATGTAGCAGAAGTGATCTTTTTCTTACATGGGTTCAGGCTCTCCTCTTGCGGGTAAGGCTCTCGGTAGTTTGAGTTTTACTCTGAATTTTCAATTTTTACAGCGTTGCACAGTAACAAACCGACATTCACCATCTATGGCCACCTATAAGAGCGTGATGCTCGTCGATGACAACGAAATCGACAACATCATCAACGAAAAGATCATCGAAGCCAATAGCTTTGCCGAGCAAGTGCTGGTATTTCAGACGGGTCAAGAGGCGCTCGACTATCTGAAGGACAATCAGGAATCCGCAGATGACCTCCCTGAGATTGTTTTCCTGGACATCAATATGCCTATCATGGATGGTTTCCAGTTTTTGGAAGACTTCGAGAAGTTTTCGGAAACGGTGCTCGACAAGTGCCGCATCATCATGCTCTCCTCCTCTATCAGTCCCAAGGACATCGACCGAGCGGCCAGCAGCAAATACGTCAAGAAGTATCTCAACAAACCGCTCAACGCGCGCTATCTGGAGGCTATCACGGTGTAAGCGTGGAAGGTTCAGCTTTATTTTCAATGGTATGGCCCGTTTCGCAGCCTGCGAAACGGGCTTTTTATCAGGAGGATGGAGGGTTGACTCAGCCTCCCGAGAGGGCCTGAAAAATCAGCATCTCAGCGTCGTGGTGTGGGGTATCGCTCAGGGCCTCGCGATCTTCGATCAGGCGATCGCCTACGTACACGTTGACGTGCTGCCGCAGGCTACCCCGCTCATCGACCAAGTAATCACTGAGGCCAGGGTAGCGCTGCTCCAGTTGGGCCAGGGCTTCAGCTAAGGTATGGGCCTGTACTACCTCGGGCTTGAGGCTGGGAAAAAAGCGTTTCAAAGCAGTAGTGAAGCAGACGTGGGGCATAGCGAGAGGGGTTGGTGGTTGGTGTTACCGATAGCCACTTGGTCCAACACGCAGGAGAGATCGCTGAGAAAACTGATTCGTCGCCCCCCATACCCTCAGTCCCTCAGTCCCTCCTCCCGTATTCCGTATCCCTCCTCCCGTATTCCGTATCCCGTATCCCTCATCCCTTATCCCGTATCCCGTATCCCTCATCCCTTATCCCGTATCCCGTATCCCTCATCCCCCCTGACCATGCAATGTTACGCCAAACTTACCCATCTGTGGCCGCTTTGCCAAGCAGGCAGTGCGCTGCTGGCCCTGACGCTGCTGCTGGGGGCCTGTCGCCCTGCTTCACAGGGAAAGCAAGGCGCAGATCCCCAAGGCGATTCGACCGCGCAGCGCGTATCGCAGGCCGCGTCACGTACCGTAGACCCCAAGAGCCCCTCCTCCATCAGGGAGCAGGGGCTGCAGGGCGATTACGTGTACTTTGCCGAAGTGGCCACCTTTCAGCCCTGTGCTGGGGGCCAGGCTATGCCCATCGCGCCTGACTCGGTGGCTCTGCAGTTGGAGCGCCGCTATCTTCAAGATGGACCTGGCGGCCCCCGACCCATGCTGGTCGAGCTCCTAGCCGATACGGTGATGGCTGAAGATCCCTCGGGGCGACGTCGTGCTCAGTGGCGGGTGCGTGAGGTCCTGGCCGTCATGCCCGGGGAGCATTGCCCTTGAGGCTCACTTGCGCCAGCGCAGCACGTGTACGCCTTCCTGGCTACGAATGCGCAGGAGATAGAGTCCCCGTGGATACGCCGCTACACGCCAATGCCATGGTTGCTGGGCGTTGCCCTGCTGCTGGGCCAAGATGCGCCCTCGTAAGTCCATCAGTTCGGCCCTGACCTGACCCCGCGCAGACGTCGGAGGCAGCAGCTGCAGCTCAGTCAGAACTGGGTTGGGCGCTATGCGCCAAGCAGCGGCCTGGCTGGGTGTCTGGCGCAGAGAGGTAGGCCCCGTTTGCGCGCCACTGAGCAGACAGCCTTCTCCTTCTCCGCTGGCGTAGTAGGCTTGCACCGAATCGATTTTTCGTTTCATCACATCGATGCTGGTGAGGTGGTTTCCAGTAGCGCTCTGATCGCGCCCGTATACCAGGGCAAGTCTGATGCAGGCGGGCTCGCTGGGAGTCAAGGTAAAGGGCCCGACGCTGCTCAAGCCACGACGATCGCCAAGGGTGCTACCTGCTTGATATTCGTGCCACTGCCCTGTTTGAGCGGGATCTCCTGGAAACGCATAAGCCGTAGGGACGCTACCGCCGTAGCCATTCCCTCCCTGGGTCAAGGGGGTGCCATCTTTCCATTGGCCAACGAGGTATCCGTAAAAATGCTGAGCGATTTCTGGGTTGCCGATGGCAGTGGAATCATCGTGGTAATACATATGATGGGCCATGGGTTGATTGAGCCAGACTGCGCTCATCGCAGGAGGATGCAGGCCATAACCTTTCGCCCCCTCGTCGAGCGAATCGGCATTGTAGACATACCAGGCTTCGCGCGTGGTATCGCAGCCCACGTAGTCATCGGAAAAATTACCCAAATCCCAGTCGGTCCACAGGCCAAAGTACGTCTGGCTCAGCGTCATCCCAGTCCGCTGAAACACCTTGTAGTCGAGAAAAATCACTTCGTTGAGCCAGCTATCGAAGGCGTCGAAGGGCCGATCGATGGCATAGGCCATCATGTGTACCTCGGCGCTCAGGGGCTGCCCTCCAGTTTCGCCATGAATGGTGCCATCATTGAAGATGGCAAAAGCGGCCTGGCTGCCCTTGATGGCCGGTACTTCGCCCTCGGTTGGTTCGTACATACCGTTTTGGTTGAAGTCTTGGAAAGGAGCCAATTGCCAGGCTTCGCCATTAGTGGTATCTCCGTTGCCGGGCCAGGCCACGATGGCTT
>CAYVAP010000197.1:0-1341 GCA_964449365.1 uncultured Bacteroidia bacterium | reverse complement strand
GATCGACTTGGCGATTTCGTCGGCTTTCACTACCCATACACGACGGTAGGCGCTGTCGTACAGGTCAGCCACAGGACCGGCGAGATAGTCTTCGCCGGTTTGACGGTAAGTTTGTGCGGCCATGCGCAACTGGCCAGATTCATCGATGGCCCCGATCCAAGGGGCCGCCGCAAATAGGGTGTGCTTGCCGCTGTCCTTGGGAACTTCAAAATTGGGAGCACTGCTGAGATCCCAGCCCATGTCTCCCTCGGCATGGAAGCGTACCCGGATTTGATTGGTGTCCAATTCACCGAATGGTTGCTGCCCCCAAACCGCAGGCGCAATCAGCCCTAAGAGCAAAAGGCAGGTAATGAGGTATTTCATGTTTGCAAAAGCTTTGATTCAGTACGTTTTTAGGAGAAGCATACCTTTTACAAAATGCCACATTCCTTGTCTCAGGCCCAATACAATATCGCAGGTAGGTTACCCAAGCTGGAAGCCTGGTTTCGCTGCCCTGGACGTACCTCGCGTGTCGCCTCCCAGAAGATTCTGCGCCCGAGAGACTCGCAGGCCTACTCAAGGAGGGCGAGACCCAACAGATGCTTGTTACAAAAATGCCAGCTACTTACACGGAGTATCGCAAAAAAAAGCCGACCCCTGCTCAAGGGGTCGACTGACTATGTAAACAAAGGTGAGTTTCTGGCGGGTCAACCAATCATGGTAGCCTGATCGGCCCCGAGACGGTTCATCACGTTTTCGCGGACCAGGCGATAGTAATGCTTGCGTCCGGTGGTCTTATCCTGACGAATCAGGCCGATCTCCATCATGATCTTGATGTACTTCTTGGCGGTGGTACCCTTAATGTCGAGTTCTTCTTCCAGATCCTGAGAGAAGAAGCCAGTTTGGGAGTACTTGACCAGGAATTTAGGCATGTCAAACACCACTTCGAAGATGGTGCCTCGCTTGTAGAGGTCAAAGAACATGTATCGGATCCCTTGCTCCAACTGCCGATTGGAGGTCTGCTGGATGTCCAAGAAAAAACCTAAGCGATTGACCTCTTTGAACGTGATGTAGCTACGCAGATTGCGATACGAGAAGTCGAGATGCTCAGCCGCGAGTGGCAAGTCGCCCTTGGAGATGTTGATACACTTGTTCAGCGTCTTGTTGCGCACCGAGTTGGGCACCAACTTGAACTCCTCCCAATTGGCCTGGATAAAGCTCAGGGGGTTGTTTTCGTCCTCTAATTCACCGAGCAGTTTATCGATGATTTCCAGCGAAAGCTGATCCTCATTGACCAGGGCCCCGAGGCGCGCCACCTTGATCGCATAAAGCTGAAAGAGGAAGTACACCGTGATGTTGAAA
>CAYVAP010000196.1:0-7815 GCA_964449365.1 uncultured Bacteroidia bacterium | reverse complement strand
CCAGGGTAGGGAGGTAAAACGCTCGTTTGCGTGAGAGGAGCAAGCGCTCCTGGGCCTGTAGGCTCAGCGCTACCTGCTTCAACTCAGGCAGGTTCCGTTTTCCCTCAGCAATCAGAAAGTCAGACAGCTCGCGGAGTTGTCCAGGGTGTTTCAGATAAGCAAAAACCTTTCCACTCAAGAGGTTCAGCATGTCTTCTCCTAGCTTTGTCTCGGCCAGTGCCATGGATTGGCTTTGCTCCCGGTTGAGCAACTGGTTGAGGCGAAACTGAGCCGAACGGTAGTTGGCCTGGGCGTCATTGAGGTCGATCTTGTTAAATGCCAGTTCGGATTCCCAGCGGTACACGTCAGATACGCCGGAGTAGCCCACCGACTCTTTGTTGCGGGCGAGGTTGAGGTTGGTGCGGGTGTTGTCAACGTTCTGGTTTTGCAGCAGGACCACATTTCGGGCCAGCAGGATGTTGAAGTAGGCTTCGGTAACTTCCAGCACCACATCCAGTTCGGTCTGTTCCTGGCTGGCGACGCGGGTGGCCTGAATGAGTCGTTGGATGCGCAAGTTGGCGAGCAAAGGCTCAACAAAAATCGCCTGTTCGAGGTCTGCGTTGGCGGACCAAGTGTAGGGTTGGGTAGATCCGAAAGACGCTTCCGAGCGGGCCTGATCAATGGCGATGAAACTGCTGCCGATCCCGAGGTTGGGGAGCAGTTCTGAGACCGCCAGCTTGACCTCCTGAGCCCCAGCCTGGGTTTCAAGTGCTGCGATCTGATAGGTGAGGTTTTGTGCGAGCGCCTCAGCGATCACGGAGCGCAGGCTGACGGCATTGCCCGGGGGCTGCATGGCGATGTTGAGCAGGCGCGCCTGCCCCAAGGCTTCCCAAGAGGGATAGACGCCACTTTGCTCCACGGCTTTGAGGTTGATGACAAAGTCGTCGCCCGCGCTTACGGTAGCGACGGGCTGCTCGCCGGCGGTTTCACCTTCCAGGATTGCCAGGGCATTGAGGGCGATGCGCCGGGCCAGGATCTGTCCCGACTGATTGGGAGCCCGGCTGGCCATAGACCCTTCTTCCACCCAGGTACTGCCCAACATGCTGAAGGTAGGCAGCCCGCGTGCGCTGAGCTGCTCAAAGAGGCGGGTACGGCTGGCGGAGGGGAAATCTGCCCCCAAGGGCAACAGGTACACCGCATCTGCATCGGCGGGCAATGCCGCCATGATCTGGTCCACCTCGGCGCTTTGAATCGGCAGCAGGCGCACCGATTCGCCCGCTTGCCCGATGGCGACCAGGTTTTGGGCAAAGGTGGCGTCTAGTTCGACTAGCTGCTCATCCACCATGATGACCAATTGCGTAAAGGGATACATCATCCGGAAGTGGGCCAGGTCCGCCTTCACGTCAAAAGGGTTGAGGATATAGTTCAGGTTGGGCACGCCTGAGGTGCCCGCCTCCGTCTGGGGCAGCCCTTGCAACTCCGAGTCGAGCACGGTGCCAATGATCACGGGCGCGGGGTAGTCATCCTGGCGAATGAGTTGCTGACAGATGGCAGGCCCCAGCCCGATGGTGAGATCGGCCGGGCTGCTGGCTGAAGGCCCTGGAGCGGTTTGCGTTTCAAAGGTGATGTCCAGGCGCCCCCATGCCACCGCCGATAGTTCCTGCTGTACCAAGGCGGTGAGAAGCTGTAGCTGTGCCCCCTCGTCTGTGAGGATGCGCACCGTGCGGCTTTCCTGCGCCCACAGCAATTGTAAGCCCAGCAGGCAGAGAAGAGAGAGGTGTTTCATATGAGGGTTTTTGATTGGGGTGAATGCGCAGCCCACATGCCTGCAGGACATCCATCTCTGCTACCAATTTCATCTAATCTAGCCACCAAATATGGCTATCCGACGACTCCGATCGTCGGATGGCGATATGGCTATCCGACGACTCCGATCGTCGGATGGCCTTGGTCACCGGGAATCCGCTCCCGCTGGCAGCTCGGGCCGACCGGAGTCGGCAAGACTAGCGCCGCACCGGATCTGGAAACCCGGTGTAGCCTAGCTTGGCGGGGAAAGCGACGACCTGTGGCGCAAGCTCTAGCCCTAAGCTGACTGCTTGCCTTCAATACTTGTATCTGTTTCTCCCTTTCTCTCCCACTTCGCGACGGTCTTCCCGACGCTCTTTGGCGTCTTCCTTTGATTCGCGTTTGTCCTCTTGGATTTCAGCGGTGGTAGCGGCAAGGTCCATCTCCATGGTGGAGGCAAACTCATGGAGCAGGGCGATGTTGGCCATGGCCTTCTCCCGCATGCTCGGTTCAGCCGAGAAAGTAAACGCTCTCAGAACGGCGTATATCTCCTTCTGGCGCTTGCTGCGGGCGATTTGCCTTTCAAGATCACTGCGATCGTCTCTGGCATCCCGCTGATCATCCCTTTTGTCTCGGCGGTCATCGCGCACGTCGCGCCCATCTTTCAGGTCATTGTCCGGCGTAGCGCGGTCGTAGCGGCTGCGGTTGGTTTCTCTGGCAGAACTGTTGACCTCGCTGCGGGACTGCGCGAGTTCACGCTGATCCTGGGCAATTTTATGTTCGCTCTGCTCAATCTCACGCTGCATATCCGTCAGCAGGTCTGCTTTGAGCAGCGCCACGCGGGACAGCTCCAGGCTAGCGAAGGCCACTTCGAGTTGGCTGAGCTTTGCCTTAAAGGCCGCTAGCTCCCTGGTGTCCCGGTCGAGCTGGGCTTGGTTGGTCGCCATCGCTTGCTGGTTTTGGCTGGCTTCGCCGACATTTCTGCGCACCTGAGCCAAGGTCAGTTGGCTCATGAGCAGTAATCCACAGGTAAAAAACAGGGTCTGTTTCATCTGACTCGATTGGTTGATGGTTATCCTTGTTCTTGCAGATACGCTTCGAGGTTTTGACGCCGCTCCTTGATCCGCGCTTGGTAAACCTTGTACTGCTCCTGGTACAAGAGGTCTTTCACCCGCGCATCTCGCTCTTTGATGAGCGTTTTGAGGATCTTCCGGTTGGTCTTGGGGGAATAATCGGTCGCTCCTATCGCCACCACGCCAATGAAGAAATCGCCCAGGATGGCTCGAAAGGCGGGCTTATCCATTTCTGATAAGTTGATGTCGATGAGAAACTGATTGACGTTGGCGATCACGGCTTGCTTCTCCTCAGGCGACAGGATGTCTTGGGCGGTAGCCGAATGGGTCAGCCCCAGGCACAACAAGAAAGTGATTGTCAGATGTTGTAGGGTATTCATAAAAATGAGTGGTTACGTGTTGATAAAACAGATCGCTCATCTGCGCGCTCCGTTCAGCCGAGAAAGTAACTGCGTTCAGGTCCTTCCATATATTGCTTGACAGGATTTGCAAGATTCGCAGGGGGAACAAAATGATTTTCAGCTACCTCTCACCCTGTTCATCCTGTCCGATTCTTTCAATTTGCCAGATAATACACTTTCTCGCGTTACAAAGGTAAAAAGATGAATGGGCTAATGTTCTCAACATATGTTGAGACTTTATCCTATCCTGGCCCTATGAGGAAATAGCTCATCATGGAATCACGGTGGTCAGCGTACTCAACGTCTGGGCGGAGAAGAAGCCCAAAGCTCCGTTGCTGAGGTTGGACTCCGGGTCTGCCACGGCTCCGGTGGCCAACCCTGTTCCCCCATTCACGGTGGCGAGGGTGTTGAAGTAGCGGTACACCGGCTGATCCAGGCCTATGAGCGAAACTTCCACTTCATCTCCCGACGAAAAGAAGGCCCCCCTCAAGGGCGTAGTCGCCCGGATGCCGTTGTTGAGCACATCATCGCTGAGGATCAGGACCGCCAGCTCTTCATCGTTGCGGCTGACCGTGAACCGATAGAAGTTTTTGAAGCTACCGGGATCCTGGTAAACGGCGGCCAGGACAATGGTATCGAGGGCTGCGGCTGCGGGGGGGATGAACAGGCTGTCCAGCGCTACGTAGGGGGGCATGGTGGAAGTGGCGGTATAGGTTTCACCTTCGATTTCTAGCATCAAGTGATAGGTGCGGCCTGGCTGCCCGATCAAATCCGGGTGGGTGTAGCGGCCTTGCTCAGACTCGGTCAGCTCCCACCTGCGGCCCTCGTCGTCGGAGATGCTGACCGTGGCGCCCGCCACGCCGGGAAATACATTTTCTTGGTAAAACCCTACCGTCTGCGTCAGGGCAACGAAGCTCTGACCCGGTTCGGAGGAAACCACGCCCTCGATCACCAACAGGCCGGCATTTTCGGTCAGGTCTAGCTCGATCACTTCCTCACAGCCCCAGCACAGAGAAGACGCCAGGACCAGCAACAGGGGAAATAACAATTTGTGCATGACTTGTCGGATTAGAATGGGTAAGTGCATCAAAATTCAAAGTTCCAGGTAACGGAGGGAACCCATTTGAAAAGGGCCAGCCGCACCGCCTCGGACTGGGTGGGATCTGCGGCGGAAGGCTGAAAATTCACACTAAAGGCATTTTCCCGGCCATAGAGGTTGTAGCAGGAGAAATTCCAACTGGACTGGAAGCGCTTGGGCACGGTGATCAGCTCGCCGGTTACCGGGTCCTTGGCCTGCTTGTACCGCTTGCCGTCCAGGTTGAGCCCTACGTCAAGGCGGTGATAATCAGGCATGCGGTTGGCGTTGCGCTCCCCGTAATAGTTGTACACTTGTCCGTCGATGGTGTACTGACCCGTGGGGAAGGTAACGGCGTTGCCCGTCCAGTATACCCAGGTGGCGGAAACGCTGACTCGCTCGCTCAATTGGTACATCGCGACCAGGCTGAGGTCGTGGATGCGGTCTTGGGTGGCCGAAAACCACTCCCCGCCGTTGATCTCGGCAAACTGCCGCTGTGAGCGGGCCAGGGTGTAGCTGAGCCAGCCGGTAAATCGGCCGGATTTCTTTTTGAGGTAAAACTCTACACCATAGGCCCGACCGTCTCCGTAGAGGAGTTCGCCCTCGACCTCGGGATTGAGGGTAATGGTCGCCCCGGGCTTGTAGTCGATGGCGTTTTGCAGGGCTTTGTAGTAGACCTCTACCGAGAATTCAAACATGTTGTCGTTAAAGTTTTGGAAGTACCCCAGCGATACCTGATCCGCCGCCTCGGGGGCAATGTTGTTGCTGCTGGGCAGCCACAGGTCCACGGGGGTGCCGCCGGTGCTGTTGGAGAGGAGATGAAGGTACTGATAGGTACGGGCGTAGCCCCCCTTGATCGACTGCCGCTCGTTCAAGACGTAGGTACCGGTAACCCTTGGGGCCAGGCCGTGGTAGGTCACCACCGGCTCCCAGTCGCCATATTCTTGGCTGCTGCTCACTTCGCCTGCTGCGTCAAAGGTGTAGATGGTCCCCGGGCCGAGCTGGGTGAAGTTGTTGTAGCGCAGGCCGTACTCCAGGGTCAATTGATCGGTCATCTTGTGCCTATTGCTCACGTACAGGCTGCTTTCCAGGGCATACCGGTTTTCTAGCTCCAGGTCAGAAACACCCGCTTCTTCTCCGAAGTTGGTCTCCAAGTCTCCGGGCTTGAAGGTGTGGTGAATGACATTCACCCCAAAACTCAGGCTCATCCGATCATTGAGGTAGTAATCAAAATCCTGGCGCAGGTTCCAGTCCTGGATAGACGAATTCAGGACAAACAGGCTGTCCCCGCCTTCGACCTGGTAGTCATAGTCGCTGTAGATCAGCGAAGTATTGCCGAAGAGCTTGCTGCCATAAATGTGGTTCCAGCGCACAGTGGCCGTTGTGTTTCCCCAATCAAACCCAAATTGATCCTGAAACTGGAACACATCCCGGCCAAAGTACCCCGACACAAAGATTCGGTCATTTTCACCGATCTGGTAGTTGGCTTTGGCATTGAGGTCGTAGAAATACAGCTGCGATCCATCGAGGGCGCTATCGCCAGACACATCTGCATAGAGTGGCAAAAATAGGTCGGCATACGTTCGCCGCCCTGCCACCATAAAAGACCCTTTGTCCTCAACGATGGGGCCCTCCAGGGTGAGGCGGGAAGAGATCAGCCCGAGCCCCCCCGAGCCATGAAATTCCTGGTTGTTGCCCTCTTTCATGCGAATGTCCATCACCGACGATAGGCGTCCTCCGTATTCCGCCGGATAGGGGCCTTTGTAGAGCTTGACATCCTTGAGGGCGTCTGAGTTGAATACTGAGAAAAAGCCCAGCAGGTGAGAGGCGTTATAAACCGGCGCCTCGTCTAGCAGGATCAGGTTCTGGTCGGCGCTACCGCCGCGGACGAAGAAGCCGCTGTTTCCTTCCCCGGCGCTTTGCACCCCCGGGAGCAGTTGGACGGTCTTGAGCACGTCCTGCTCGCCAAACAACACCGGGACCTTGCGCAGCGCCGCTACGTCGAGCCGCTCTACCCCGATCTCGGTGCTGGTTACCTGCTCGTTGGCGGCTTCCGAGGCTATCACCACCTCATCCAGTTGAACAGCCTCTTGTTTTAGGGAAACATCTTGGCGTAAATCTGCGTCGAGGCTGATGGCTAGCTCCTGGGTTTCGTATCCGATGTAGCGTATAACCAGGGTGTAGTTTCCGGCTGGTAAAGTCAGGGAGTAAAACCCGTAGGGGTTGGAAAGAGCCCCTTTGCTGGGGAGCTCTTTGACCATGACCGTTACGCCGGTCAGGTCTTCACCGGTAGCTGCCTCTCTGACTTGTCCACTAATGGTGTAGTTGGGTTGAGCAAACAAGCTGGTGAAAAGCAGGGGAATCAGTAACACATATTTCATCATGGGTGTTAGATTGGTGGTGCTAGAAAAATAAGTATGCCTATTTCGAGTTGATTAAGCCTTGTCCCAGAGGCTGCCAGCTCCCCCGTGTTCCGGTTGAGCTGGGCTTGATCGGCAGCCTTAGTAACGTGAGAAAAATAACTTCCCTAATTCGGCTAGAGATCTCGTTCTAGGTCAAGGAAGAAAATCTGAGCCTGGTGGGCCAGGTGAAGGTTTTCTGACGCAGAGATAGGACGAGAGATCAGGCGAAGAAGGCCAACTTATTTTTTGAGCGTTACTTAGTTGATGGTTACCCTTGTTCTTGCAGATACGCTTCGAGGTTTTGGCGCCGCTCCTTGATCCGCGCTTTGTAAACCTTGTACTGCTCCTGGTACAAAAGGTCTTTTACCCGCGCATCACGCTCTTTGATAAGCGCTTTGAGGATCTTCCGGTTGGTCTTGGGGGAATAATAGGTCGCTCCTATCGCCACCACGCCGATGAAGAAATCGCCCAGGATGGCTCGAAAGGCGGGCTTATCCATTTCTGATAAGTTGATGTCGATGAGAAACTGATTGACGTTGGCGATCACGGCTTGCTTCTCCTCAGGCGACAGGATGTCTTGGGCGGTAGCTGAATGGCTCAGCCCCAGGCACAACAAGAAGGTGATTGTCAGATGTTGTAGGGTGTTCATAACAATGAGTGGTTACGTGTTGGTGAGATAAATCTGTCACCCCGGACTCATCCGGGGTGAACGTTAAACATGTCATGCGAAACAAAAGAACGCGTGGTACAGCTAGGACGCTGAGGGAGACTCTACAGCCTCACCGCCAGCGACAAGCCCAGGTTGAAGGAGAGGATTCCGACCTCAAAATCACGGGTAAACGCCAGGTCATCGAGACGATTTTCCACGTTTTTGATGTTGGCCCATCCCCCGCTGAAGGTAAAGGTGGGCAACAGCGAGAATCGCTTTCCCAAGTCGGTGCGCAGGCCTACCCCCACTTCGTACCCCACGCCGAAGCCCGTTTCGGAGCTTCTGAAAAAATGGCTCTGTGCCCCTCCGTTGGTGGCCTGCACCTCCAAGCTCGGGCTCGTGGTCCACAAGGGACCCACCGCCACCCTCGGGTACAGGGTGAGCCGTTTGC
>CAYVAP010000195.1:0-7820 GCA_964449365.1 uncultured Bacteroidia bacterium | reverse complement strand
TCCTTCGGCTGATAGGGGCAATTTGTCCACCTGATGCACGATCAGCTCGTTCTCCTTTTGGGTGTCGAGCACCTTGAGGGTTTCGCTGCCATTGGTCAGCGTGCCCCGATCTCCGACTTGTCCGCCCATTTCTGCATAAAATGGTGTCTCTTCCAGCACTACCTGAAAAAGCTTTTTCTTCTTGGCCTCGACCGTGCGGTACTGCAAGATGCGGGTATCGATTTGGAGGGTATCGTATCCCACAAACACGGGCAGGTCAGCCGAGGGGTTGGCTACCACCCAGTCGCCTGCGGTCAGGTTGCTGGCCTGACGGCTGCGCTCCTTTTGGGCCTTGAGGGCGGCGTCGAAGCCTGCCATATCCACACTACGGCCTTTTTCGCGGGCCATCACCTGGGTCAGGTCGATAGGAAAACCAAAGGTATCATAGAGTTTGAAGGCAAAGTCACCTTCGACCACCTGCGCGTCGGGATTTTCCTGGATGTAGGTCTCAAACATCTGCGAGCCGCTATCGAGCTTGCGCAGAAAGCTTTTTTCTTCCTCTTGAATGATGCGGGTGATGAAAGCCTGCTGCTCGACCACTTCGGGAAATACGCTGCGATATTGCTCGGCCATCATGGCCACCATCTCGTAAAGGAAGGGCTCTGCCTGGCCCAGATAAGAAAAGGCATAGCGGGCCGCCCGCCGTAAGATGCGACGAATGACGTATCCGGCGCCGGTGTTGGAGGGCAACTGCCCATCGCCGATGGTAAAAACGATGGCCCGAATGTGGTCGATCACTACCCGAATCGCAATGCGCTGGTTTTCAGGTGCAGTCGCGTAAGAGACACCCGCTTTTTTCTCCAAAAAGCCACGCAACCCATCGAATAGGTCCGTGTCGTAGGTAGAGCGCTTGTCTTGCAGGGCCATCACCAAGCGCTCAAAACCCATCCCAGTATCGACATGCTTGGCGGGCAAGTCCTCCAGCTTGCTGTCGGCCCGGCGGTTGTATTGGATAAAAACGAGGTTCCAGATCTCGACCACCTCGGGATGATCGGCGTTGACCAAGGTGCGGCCATCGATTTGGGAGCGGTCTTCGTCGCTGCGCAGATCGATATGGATCTCTGAGCTGGGGCCGCAGGGACCGGTATCGCCCATTTCCCAAAAATTATCTTTCTTATTTCCCTCAAGAATCTTTTCTTCGGGCAACCATTTGCGCCATTCGGCTCGTGCCTCCTCATCAGCAGGCAAGCCATCATCTCGATCCCCCCCAAACACTGTGGCGTACAATCGGTTCTCAGTGAGTCCAAAGTGTACAGTGAGCAGCTCCCAGGCCCAGGCAATGGTTTCGGTCTTGTAGTAATCACCGAAAGACCAGTTGCCCAGCATTTCGAACATGGTATGATGATAGGTATCGTGTCCTACCTCCTCCAAATCGTTGTGTTTTCCAGACACCCTGAGACACTTTTGGGTGTTGGCTACTCTTTTCGCGTTTGGACTTTTTAAGCCAAGAAATATGTCCTTAAAGGGATTCATGCCCGCATTTGTGAACATCAGCGTGGGGTCGTTCTTGACCACAATAGGGGCTGACGGCACGGTATGGTGTGCTTTTTGCTCAAAGAAGGACAAAAATGTATCGCGGATTTCAGTAGCTGATTTCATTGTTTTTGGGCGGATTACTACCTGCGTCAAAACTTGGAGAGAGGGTTGTTTTCTTTGATAAAAATTTTGTTAAATTTGAACCAAAGATTTGATACTCACTCCCAAACCCTCCAAACTCTTTCATAGGAAGATGAAATTTGCTTCCTTGCTCGTTCTTTATCCGCAAAGCTACCAAAATTTAACTCCTGTTCCATATGGCTAAGAAGATCCGATACTATTATGATGAGGAAAGTTGCACGTTCGAGCCCGAGCGAGTAACGCCCAAAGTCGTCCTCATCAATGTGTCAACCTATGTAGGAGGTTCTTTGCTTTTAGCGGTGGTCATGCTCGCAGCTTACTTCTTTCTGTACGACAATCCGAAAGAAGCTTATCTGAAGCAGCAAAATGCCGATCTGGTCAGCAAAATCCAGGATTTGGAGGGGCAATTTGCAATGGTCGAAGAGCGGGTAGAAGGCCTGCATAATCAAGACAACAACTTTTATCGCAGTTTGCTTAGCCAGGACAGAATCAGCGATGGCGAGTGGAATAGCGGAAAGGGAGGAACTGTCAACCCCGGGCAGGATGGCGATCCTGATGTGCTACGCGATGTGGAGGAGCGGTTGGACCGCCTCCAAAATAAAATCGACATTCAGAACCGCAGCTACGAGGTGCTTTTCCGCGAGCTGAAAAACAAAGACGAAGAGCTGCGCCATACGCCTGCCATTCGCCCAGTCAAAGGCAGTATCATCTCTGGCTTCGGTATGCGCAAGCACCCCATCCTCAAATACAAGCGGATGCACACCGGTCTCGACATGCGCGCTTCCACTGGTACGCAGGTGTACGCCACGGCGGATGGTATCGTCAAGCTGGTCGGTTCGAGCCGAGGCGGTTACGGTCGTCAGATCGAGATCGATCATGGGGGCCTGGGATATGTGACCAAGTACGCCCACCTCTCCGAGATCAATGTAAAGAAAGGTCAGCGCATCAAGCGCGGCGACATCATCGCCCTCTCGGGCAATACCGGTCTCTCTAGCGGACCACACCTCCACTACGAGATCCACAAGAATGGCTCTAAAATCGACCCGCTCGACTACTTTTATGGTGAGATCACTCCTGAAGAGTATGTGAATCTCCGCCAGGAAGCCACGGTCGAGAATATCTCCATGGACTGATGTAATGGCCATCAGTGAAAGGGTGAAGGTAAAAAGTTGAACGTCAACCTGGCCGCTGGCGCGACCACTGAGTAAGCCAATATGGGGGGCTGGCCTGTGCCGAAGCCCCCCATGTTCCATTTATATAGGTGAGCTGTCTTAACTACGAACCAATGACTGCGAACTCCGAACTCGTTCCATTCATGGTTTCAGAACAAAGTTTTTGACCAGTCCGATCAGATTTAATTGCCTGATTAGCAGCAGCTTCAACTCCAAACTTTAAACTTTCCCAGACTACTGGACATCATCCACTCAGACAGAATTTCAAGATTCACAGGATCATAAGCACCTGAAAGCCAAATAGTTATACTACGTGGCGTAAGGATTGTAGAGTTGCAAGACACTATAACTTATTGATAACAAGGCCATTCAATAAATCAACCACTCTACCATTCAACCACTTTTAAGTATGATTTTGTCCATCTTGTCCAAAAACGAGCGCGCCAAAAGCTCATGTCCAGTAGTATGAAACTTTCCCCACTAGCAACTTTTAACGACTTACCGGGTGGAAGAACCCATTGCTAAGCAATATTATACCATCGGAGAGGTAGCCAGGGAACTAGACCTGACTACTTCTCTGATTCGCTTTTGGGAAACCGAGTTTCGAGAAGTCAATCCCAAAAAAAACCGGAAAGGCAACCGCGTCTACACCCAGCGCGATATCGAGACTTTGCGCAAGATTCACTATCTGCTCAAGGTCAAGAAGTACACCATCAAAGGAGCTAAAGAGCGGCTTCGTCTGGAGCAAAAGGACGTCGAGCAGGAAGTGCAACTGCGGGAGACTTTATTAAAATTGCGGGCCTTTCTTTTGGAATTGAGAGAATCGATCTAGTATATTTGTCCCCACGTTTAAGGGAAGCCTGTCGAAGTCGTTGATGACTTCACTTTTTCACCCCCAAAATTCCTTCGATATCCGTTCGGGATGTAGCTCAGTCCGGTTAGAGTACGCGTCTGGGGGGCGCGGGGTCGGCAGTTCGAGTCTGCCCATCCCGACTGAAATTGGCCTCGTTGTCTATGGCAGCGAGGTTTTTTGTTTTTTGCTTCAAAGTAATCGAGCATGTGGCAACTCTACCTCGACGCTGGCGGCACCTTTACCGACTGCCTGGGTCAAAGCCCCACGGGAGACACTCAGCGCTTTAAGGTACTCAGCCATAGCGCCCTACGCGGCACGGCTAGCCAGCGACTCAGCCACCATCGGCTAGCCATCGCGCAGCAGTGGCCTAGTCAACAAGACATCTTCGCGGGCTACACCTTACGTCAACTAGGCGGCGTGTGGCAAGGCACCGTACGACGCAGTGACCTGCAGGCAGGTTGGATCGAGGTAGACCGTGCGTTGCCAAAAGTCGCTGCTTTTCCCTTCGAAATCGAACTCAGCGCCGACGAAGAAGCTCCCGTTTTGGCGGCTCGACTGCTCACTGGCACCCTACTCGAGCAGCCCTTACCTCGCTTCACCCTGCGCCTCGGCTCTACCCGTGGTACCAATGCCCTGCTCGAACGCAAGGGCGCGCGCGTGGCCTTGCTGATTACCCAAGGCTTCGAGGATCTGCTTCTGATCCGCAATCAGCAGCGGCCAGACCTATTCGCGCTGGATGTACAAAAGCCAGCACCTCTTTACCACCAGGTATTTGCCGTGCCGGAGCGCCTGCGCGCCGATGGCAGCGTGGAGCAAGCCCTGAGCGAGGAAGCCATCGACAACTTGGTCAACGCCGTGAAGGTCAGCGACTGCGACACGGTAGCCATCGCCCTGCTACACGCCTACCGCTATGATGCCCACGAACAGCGACTCGCCCAGGCTCTGCGCGAAGCTGGCTACGCTTACGTATCCGCCTCGGCGGCTTTGGCCCCCGTGCTGCGCCTGTTGCCTCGTGCCGAAACGGCAGTAGTCAACGCCTACCTCGCCCCTGTGATCGAGCACTACCTGCAGCGCATTCAGCAGGCCATGCCCGAGGGGCACATTCAACTGATGACCAGCGCCGGAGGGCTACAAGGTGCCACTCGTTTTTCGCCGAAAGACAGCCTGCTCAGCGGACCGGCAGGAGGGGTGGTAGGGGCGGCTGGTGTGGCTCGCGCTTGCGGCATCGACCGCATCCTGACCCTCGACATGGGCGGTACCAGCAGCGACGTGGCCCGCTACGATCAAGGCTTCGAATACGTATTTGAAACCCAGGTCGGCCCCGCACACCTGCTCAGCCCGGCTGTAGCCGTAGAGACGGTGGCCGCCGGCGGTGGCTCCTGCTGCACCTTCGACGGCCAAAAGCTGGCCGTTGGCCCCGACAGCGCGGGGGCGACCCCCGGCCCCGCCTGCTACGGCGCAGGCGGCCCCCTCACCCTTACCGACGTCAACCTGCTGCTCGACCGCCTCGACCCGGCCACGGTCAGCATTCCCCTCGATCGGCAGGCCGCCCGGCAGGCTCTGCATCAGGCCAAAGGCGACGCTGACCTCAGCGACGAGGAGCTGCTGCGAGGCTTTTTGCGCATTGCCCACGAAAAAATGGCCGCCGCCATCCGGCGCATCTCGGTGCAGCAGGGCTACGACCCCCAGGGCTACGCCCTGCTGGCCTTTGGCGGGGCGGGTGGTCAACATGCCTGCGCTGTGGCCGAGTTGCTGGGCATCTCGCAGGTGCTGCTGCCCCGCGAAGCGGGTATTCTCAGCGCGGTGGGCATGCAGCAGGCCCGGCTGGAGCGCTTTGCCACCCGACAGGTGCTGCAACCCTGGGCCGAGGCGAAATCGCAGCTCGCAAACTGGATCGAGCGCCTGCAACAACAGGCCCAAGCCTATCTGGCCGGGGAGGGCCTCTCCGAAGCGGACATCGAGCTGGCGCCCCCCCTGCTCTACCTACGCTTACGGGGGCAAAACCAAAGCCTGGAAATCTCCTATCAACCGCAGCATCCGGTTCCAGCCCAGTTTGAAGCGGCCTACCGCCGCCTCTACGGGCACTGGATCGCAGATCGCGAATTGGAATTGGAGGCGGTGAAGGTGATCGCCCGGCAGCGGCAGGCAGCACTTGCGGCAGTTCATTTGCCCGAAAAAATGTACGCACCCCAGGCGGATCGGCAGTTGGGGGCACACCCCGTGTTTAATTGGGAGCAGTTGCAGCCCGGTGCGCAACTGGATGGCCCGGCCCTGATCGTGAGCACTCTGAGCACCACCTTCGTGGAGCAGGGCTGGCAGGTGCAGGTGGATGAGGCCCTGCACCTGCGTTTGCAGCGGATGGCCGCCCTGGCCCAGGAAGGGAGCGCCCCCCCGGCCGAGGCCGTGCAATTGGAGCTGTTTAGCCGACGCTTTCAGGCGGTAGCGCTGGAGATGGGGGCCTTGTTGCAGCGTACCAGCTTTTCGGTCAACGTCAAGGAGCGGCTGGACTTCAGTTGTGCCCTCCTCGACCCTGAGGGCCGATTGATCGCCAATGCTCCGCACATTCCGGTGCACCTGGGCAGCCTGGGTGTGTGTGTGCGCGCGGTGTGCAAGGCGCTGGATCTGCACCCCGGCGAGGTGGCCATCACCAATCATCCTGGCTACGGCGGGTCTCATTTGCCAGATGTAACGCTCATTGCGCCCGTCCACGACCAAGCAGGATATCTGCTAGGCTACGTGGCCAATCGTGCCCATCACGCCGAGATCGGGGGCAAGCGACCTGGCTCTATGCCGCCGGACGCGCGCAACCTAGCGGAAAAGGGGGTGGTGATTCCGCCCCTGAAGCTGGTGGAGAATGATGAGGTGCAATGGTCGCGCATCGAGGCGTTGCTCACCGAGGGCGACCATCCGACTCGCGATCTGGCCGAAAACCTCGCCGACCTTAACGCGGGGCTGGCCTCCATCCGGCGGGGCTGCGCCGGGCTACAGCAGATGGCTACGCAGTTTGGGCGGGGGCAGGTCTGGCATTTTCAACAGCAGATCCTGGCCTACGCACAGGAGCAACTGCGGCAGCAACTCGCACCATGGAAACCCGGGCGCTACGAGGCGGAGGAATCACTCGACGATGGCAGCCTGCTACGGGTAAGCTGGGATCTGAGTCCCGAGCAGATCGCCATCGACCTTAGCGGCAGCACAGCGGTGCATCCTGGCAATCTCAACGCCAACCCCGCTATCGTCAATAGTGCCATCGTGTACGTGCTGCGCCTCTTGGTAGCGGCCCCCATCCCTCTCAATGAAGGCTTGATGACGCGAGTGCAACTGACCTTACCTGCGGGTATGCTCAATCCCCCCTTTCCTAGCGACCCTCGGCAATGCCCGGCCGTGGTGGGCGGCAACGTAGAAACCAGCCAGCGACTGGTCGATACCCTCCTCAAAGCCCTGGGGCTGGCCGCTTGCAGTCAGGGCACCATGAATAATTTGCTCTTTGGCAACGACACCTTCGGATACTACGAAACCATCGGCGGCGGTACCGGAGCTGGGCCTGGCTTTGCGGGAGCTTCGGGGGTGCATCAGCACATGACCAACACCCGCATGACTGATCCAGAGGTACTGGAGCTGCGCTATCCGGTGCAAGTGATGCACTTCGGGCTGCGTCGTGGCTCTGGCGGGCAAGGGGCATATCCCGGCGGCGAGGGAATCATCCGCAGGTTGCGCTTTGGGGAACCGGTAGAGCTGACCGTACTGACCCAGCATCGCGCGGTAGCCCCGTATGGCCTGGCGGGAGGGGGAGCAGGCCGCACGGGTGCGCAGTGGGTGATTCGGGCCGATGGCCAGCGCAAACCACTGGCGGGGATCGATCAGGCTCAGTTACAGGCTGGAGACGAAGTAGAGATCCACACCCCGGGTGGCGGGGCTTATGGTATGCAGGTGTAAGATTTTTTATGGCACCGTAGCGGATGGTGCTATTCCCACAAGCAAATAGGACTATTTCGGCGCTTTCGCCGACTTGCTTCGCAAGCAGCATGTGTAAGTTCCTGAGAATTTCAGACTTGGGCTCTCAGGGATGATCGCCTTTCTTTGATATTGAATCACAGGCATTACGCCAGATACAGAAGCTAGGGGTTAGGGTGACTCTCCCG
>CAYVAP010000194.1:0-7851 GCA_964449365.1 uncultured Bacteroidia bacterium | reverse complement strand
GTCTTCAAAAGAAGCCTTATTGATCGAGTCGGCAGAGATCGCAGGCTGAGGGCGCCCCTCCGAGGAGCGCTGAGCGATAGTGGCCGACGAGACCGGGGTGCCATTGGCATCGTACCAGACCTCGCCATTGCGGTAGCCGATTACTGCGGTGGGGTTTTCTGCGTCGTTGACGTAGGGCACGAAGTCTTCGCCGATACCCGCAGGCAGACCAAAAGACTCGATGTTGTCCGTGGGCAGATTGGCCAACTCTCCCGCGCTGATGGTCGGGTACAGCGAATAGGGGTCGCGTAGCACGGGCTGATTGGCGTCAAAGCGGTCGACCCGCACCCCGATGTTGAAGATGATGTCTTCGAATTCGAATTTATCCTGCAAGAAGGCCGAGATGTAGGTCGGGCGGAAAGGATTGATCGGGCGGGTGGTATCATCAAAAAATGCATAGTCGCCGTACAAGGTGCGGTCTTCGTTGCCTTGGTAGTCATAGCCATAGTAGTTGACGATACCGAGGCCGTCTTGCAGCAGCTCATCGGCGGTGAAGAAGTCCATGTTGTAAAACTCAGGGCCGTAGGCATCAGTATTGATCAAGTCGGTGCCATCGATAGACAGCCCTAGGGCTTCGCGCATGCGGATGTCGAAATTGCGCTGATCACTGGCCACGTATTGCAAGGGCACGGTTACCGTGTCGTTCCATTCCCCCCCGCTGTTGCGTTCATAGATAAACGTGCTAGGATCGTCTTGCAGGCTAGCGAGGTGAAAGTTGGCATACTGTCGCATCAGGCTCCAGAGGCCGTTGGCATTGATGCCATAAAAGCGCTCATTGCGCTGCTCAAACTCAAAGCCGGCCTTGAGGTTGTGGCCCTTGATCTCGGCCGTAGCCTGACCCGAGAGGCGAAACTGCTCAAACTTGAAGCGCTGCACCGCAGCTTCGTCCCAGCCAATCCCCCTAAATAGTGAGTAGATTTGAGGCTGAGAACCACCAGGACGCTGCCCGTTGAGCAAGCCTTGGCGAAAGGCCAAATCCGCCGTGTTGATCGGCGCGTTGATGGTCGGCTCGAAAGTGGGAAAGCCAAAAAGGTTGGCGATGCCATTCTCCGCAGCGTAGTCGAAGATGCTGGTATTGTAATTGGCGAGCAGCGGGTTGCGGGTATCGCTTGGGTCAAAAGTCAGATCGGTAGCCAAGTAGCCCACGGTGCGCCAATAGGGGCTAGAAGATACCGGACTGTTGGGGTCATTTACGTAGTTGTAGAGCGGAGTAATATCGAAATCGAAGCGGCCGATGTATCCGTAATCGAAAAGGTTATCGCCGTGGGCCTCATTGAAGAAGTTACGGGTATAGACTGAGTAGTCGGCCTGCAATGAGTAGAAGAGGTTGCGAATGGCTGCCCCTTTGGTACCGGGAAAGCTCTGCTGAAAGCGCGCCCAGCCTCGGTAATAGTTGCCCTGAAACACCTGATTGTTGGTCTGAGGGTTGAAGAGCATATTGCGAATATCCCAGGTATCAGTGTCGATCCACTCGGCGTTGCCTCCTACTTTGATCAGGATATTGTCAGTAGGCTGAAAATCAAGGCGGGCCAGGGCACGGATGCGGGTGCTCTCGTTGCGGGACTTGGTCGCGATTTGCTCCACATCGTCAGCGGTTACAAAGTTGCCACGGCTACGAAAAGTCAACTGATCTTCTGCGATCACCAGCGGGTTGCGCTCCAGGCTATCGAGCAGCCCATCGCGCAGTTGGTACACCCCCAGGGCCGCAGGATCTTGGTCGCGGTTGTAGTCGTACTCCGCATTGACAAAAAAGCCCAGCACCGAGGTCTCAAACTCGGTATCGGTGCCTTCGAGATAGCGCTTGCGCTTGATCAGCGGCCCACTGAGGGTCAGCGCTGCCAAGTTGCGCCCGTAGGGATCGAGAAACTCACTGGTGACCAACTCGCCGCCGCCCGAAAAGCGAGACGAAGGCCCGGCCGTGGTGATACTGATTACCCCCCCGGTAAAGTCGCCAAATTCGGCGGGCGTACCCCCAGTGATCACCTGCAACTGCGAAATCGAACTCTGCGGCAGGTTGGTCTGACCACGTACCTTCACTCCGTCGATGTAGTAGACGGTAGAAGTAGTCCGCGCCCCTCGGATGCTGAGGTTGCCACCATCATCATTTTGGTACACCCCGGCGCTGAGGGCCGCCAGCGATTGCACGTTGCGGGTACCGGCGTTGATGATTTGCTCGTTGGTGAGAGTAGTCCCTACGATGGGGCTATCGTCGAAGGGGCTTTCCTCTTCGATCACTACCTCGTCTAGGGTTTTGTCCACACTGAAAGAAATATCGACCCGCTTGGTTTGGTTGGCCACCACGGTTACGTTGGTAATGGATTTACTGGCTCCCAGGTAGCGGGCTTCCACCCGATAGGTACCAGGTGATACGGGCTGAATACTGTAAGAGCCATCCGATCTAGTCTGTGTGCCATAGCGGGAAAGCTCCCCCTCAAACACCACGACGGTGACAAACTCCAGCGGCTGCCCGCTTTCGTCGGTGACCTTGCCCGCCAGTTTGCCATCTTGGGCAAAGGTGAAGCCGGTCAGCACCAACAGCAGAATAGTAAAGAAACTGATTCGAGGTAGCATATCTCTCAATAGGCTGTGATTATTTACTACAAGATGCCGAAATATAAGGCATAAAGTAGCCAACGAACTTTAACTTTTCCAAATTCCAGCGTGAGATTTCACTGGCAAGCTCTCTCGACGAAAGGCTCGCCAAGCAGGTTAAACGGGATTCATTCACGCTATCAACGGTTTTCAGCTTGAAAACTCCATCGCAGATAGGTCTACTCGGATACAAAATAGCACGGCGAATCGAAATCCTCGCCGGGAAAAAAGAACCTCAGTTACACAATTTATGCCCTGAAAGTCTCATCTTGGGATCTTAGTGTCGTTCAGCCAACCCCTTCCGCCTGGGTCTTCGTTTTTATCACAAAACCAGATCTGACGGGATCTCTTCCTTCTCTCGCGCGTTATGAAACTCCTCTACGAAATCATCCGCAAGCTACGCCCCCAGGAGCTACGTCAACTCCGTCATACCTTCAAACATGCATCCTTTGAGCATGAAAAGGTAGGGAAGCTATTCGACTTGGTTACACAGTACGAAGAGCAGGATGAGGCTTTTTACTCCCAAAAACTCTACGACAAAGCGCCCGACAACACCTTTCGGGTGACCAAGTCGCGCCTCAAGCGCATGATGGAAAATGTGCTGCTCAGCGACAAAAGCCTCAGCAGTTACCGCTCCAAGGCCATCAACATCCGACTGCAAACCCGCAAAAAACTACTGCAAGGAGAGATCCTGCTCGGGCGCGGCGCATATCAAGCGGGGCGCAACCTCCTGCAGCAGGTGATCGCTACCGCCCACAAGTATGACCTGCCAGAGGAGGCATTTCAGGCAGAAATGCTCCTCTATCGCAACCTCAACATCCGCGTGGGGGTCAAGGACTACCAAAAAATCACCGATCGCTTGCTGGAGGCCAATCAACTCATCGCCGACATCGACGAGGCCCGCATTCGCTACTACTCCATCTCCAACCTCCTGCTCAACCAGACCCTCAAGCCTCACGAAAAGCAAGAGCTGCGTGCCACCATCGACCGACTGCGCGAGCTCGGCGACCGTGTCAATCATCCTCAGATCCACCATTTCTATTACCTCAGTGAGGTATACTACCTCCAAATCGACAACCGCGACGCGGAGGCCATCGACTTTTGCCACAAGTACCTGCGGCTCATCGAAAAACACGAATCCTTACACACTTCGCAGCGAGAGGCCGCGATCTACGTGCAACTGGCTCAGGCTCATCTGCGCATGCGGCACCTGCAGCAGGCGCGGGTGCGGGGGACCAAGGCTCTGCAGATGTTTTCGCCCGAAGAGATGAACTACCTGCGGAGCATGGAGCTTTGTTTTGCGGCGGCCTTTTATGCCAATGACTACCCTGCCTGCGAGCAATATCTCGACCAGGCTATGCAACATCCTGAGTTGGAGGCCGTCCCGCCCATTGCCGCCGATTGGCACTACTTTCACGCCTGCCTGCTCTTTCGCACCGAGCGGTACCAGCAAGCATACCTCAAACTCAACCATACCACCCCGCTACTCGCTGACAAACACGGCATGAACCTCAGCATCCGCCTGCTCGAAATCATGCTGCTGTACGAACTAGGCCACGCCGACCTCATGGAAAGTAAAATCCTCAATATGCGGCAATTCATCAAACGAACTCAAAAGCAAGAGGCAGACTCTCGCCCCAATTTGCTGGTCCGAATCTTGACGCATTGGTACAAGCATGGCTATGACTTTGGCAAAACGCTAAAAGATCAGGCGACGACTTTCGCAGCCCTGAAGGACCTGGCTGGCGAATACGGCACCGGAGGCCGGGCCCTGCTCGAACTGCTGCCCATAGAGCAATGGATGGAGGCCAAAGGCTAGTGGAACGAGTTCGGAGTTCAGAGTTATTTGTTCGTAGCTGAAATAGCTGACAGACAGCCTATTAGGGCTAAAGTGAAGGCTAAGTTGTTTGGGTTGAAGAGCACTAGGCATTCGTTTCGCGGTTCAACGTTCAAGGTTGAAAGTAACCCGAGCTGCGCAGAGCCAATCAGAGCTATTTGCCTGGAATGAACGGCTCACTTTATGAGTAAGGGATGAGCATCATTCAAAATAGCTCTCTGAGGCTCTGGGAGGTACATTTTTCAGGTCAAAACTAATGTCTAGGCCACAAACGTCGAGAGGAGCAAAGAACGGCTTGCTCATTGCTCCTCTCAATCTTTCCTCGCTCCACTTCTCTCTGTCGGTAAGCCAATATGAGAAGCTGGCGAGACACTGTGTGCCGAAGCTCGCTTAATAGCGTCGGAAGTGGGTATCTTCCAGGATGATCAGCCGTCGATTGAGCACTTCGTAGCCATCTCCACTTAGCTCCGTTCCGCTATGATCTGGCTTGACCTGCCTTAGCTCCAAAATAGGGCCATCAGCCCGCACGACGTGGCCCTCGCTCACCATGGCATCAGAGGAAAGTTCCCCGGTCAGCATCAGCCATAGATAAAGTAAGAATTTCATTGTAGCACAATTTGGTTTTGGTAAAAGGACACAAGATCAACTTAATCAATCTCGTCTGATCGTCAATTTACAAAGCAAAACGGTGATTGCACCAAAAACGTGGGGTGCAACTGCCTTTAGGGCGATTTCATCCTTACCATGCGGGGGTTATCGCCTGGCCACCACGACCAAGCATCGACCGTTGCATGCCGCGCCAAAACCCCTTACCTTCATTTCGATAAACGATCGGTGTTATGACTCACCCTCTTCTTACTCCTTATCGCCTGCGTCTGAGCGACTATCAGCGCATGATCGAGGCGGGCATCCTCCACGAGGATGACCCAGTAGAATTGATCGAAGGGCATATCGTAACTATGAGTCCCAAAGGAAGCAAACACGCGGCTTGTCTGCGTAAAATCATGGATTGGTTACCTGCTCAGGTCGGCAATCAAGCTCAAATTCAAGTGCAAGACCCCATCCAGATCCCTGAGCTCTCCCAACCAGAGCCAGACCTGGCCTTGGTCATTCCCCGCACAGATTATTACGCTGAGGCGCACCCTACCCCCGCCGATGTCATCCTGCTAGTAGAAGTGGCCGATAGCTCTACCCGCATCGACCGCGAGGTCAAAGCCCCTGTCTACGCCAAAGCAGGCATCGCGGTCTACTGGATCATCAATCTCCCCGAGCAAACCATCGAAGTCTACACCCAACCTCAAGGCAACCACTACCAGCAACAACAGACCCTCGCCTCTAAGGCTCAGATCATCATCCCCGGCCTGGCCCTCAGCAGCCCAGTGGCCGACTGGCTCATCTAGTCATTCGTTTCGTGGTTCAACGTTCAAGGTTGAAAGTAACCCGAGCTGCGCAGAGCCAATCAGAGCTATTTGCCTGGAATGAACGGCTCACTTTATGAGTAAGGGATGAGCATCATTCAAAATAGCTCTCTGAGGCTCTGGGAGGTACATTTTTCAGGTCAAAACTAATGTCTAGGCCACAAACGTCGAGAGGAGCAAAGAACGGCTTGCTCATTGCTCCTCTCAATCTTTCCTCGCTCCACTTCTCTCTGTCGGTAAGCCAATATGAGAAGCTGGCGAGACACTGTGTGCCGAAGCTCGCTTAATAGCGTCGGAAGTGGGTATCTTCCAGGATGATCAGCCGTCGATTGAGCACTTCGTAGCCATCTCCACTTAGCTCCGTTCCGCTATGATCTGGCTTGACCTGCCTTAGCTCCAAAATAGGGCCATCAGCCCGCACGACGTGGCCCTCGCTCACCATGGCATCAGAGGAAAGTTCCCCGGTCAGCATCAGCCATAGATAAAGTAAGAATTTCATTGTAGCACAATTTGGTTTTGGTAAAAGGACACAAGATCAACTTAATCAATCTCGTCTGATCGTCAATTTACAAAGCAAAACGGTGATTGCACCAAAAACGTGGGGTGCAACTGCCTTTAGGGCGATTTCATCCTTACCATGCGGGGGTTATCGCCTGGCCACCACGACCAAGCATCGACCGTTGCATGCCGCGCCAAAACCCCTTACCTTCATTTCGATAAACGATCGGTGTTATGACTCACCCTCTTCTTACTCCTTATCGCCTGCGTCTGAGCGACTATCAGCGCATGATCGAGGCGGGCATCCTCCACGAGGATGACCCAGTAGAATTGATCGAAGGGCATATCGTAACTATGAGTCCCAAAGGAAGCAAACACGCGGCTTGTCTGCGTAAAATCATGGATTGGTTACCTGCTCAGGTCGGCAATCAAGCTCAAATTCAAGTGCAAGACCCCATCCAGATCCCTGAGCTCTCCCAACCAGAGCCAGACCTGGCCTTGGTCATTCCCCGCACAGATTATTACGCTGAGGCGCACCCTACCCCCGCCGATGTCATCCTGCTAGTAGAAGTGGCCGATAGCTCTACCCGCATCGACCGCGAGGTCAAAGCCCCTGTCTACGCCAAAGCAGGCATCGCGGTCTACTGGATCATCAATCTCCCCGAGCAAACCATCGAAGTCTACACCCAACCTCAAGGCAACCACTACCAGCAACAACAGACCCTCGCCTCTAAGGCTCAGATCATCATCCCCGGCCTGGCCCTCAGCAGCCCAGTGGCCGACTGGCTCATCTAGGCTACTATCCATATTCGTTGCAATCACTCCTCCCTCCTGCTATATTTGGAGGCTATTATCTGCCGTTCGGAACGGCCATTCGTACTCTCTATTTCCCTGTACGAATCCCCCATTCCGAACTTCGAATCGATGCCCATGTCCCATACCGAAACCATCTCGCAGGAACTCAACCTCGCCCCGCGCCAGGTAGCCGCCACCCTCACCATGCTCAAAGAGGGAGCCACCATCCCCTTCATGGCCCGCTATCGCAAGGAGATCACCGGCAGCCTCGATGAGGTCGAGCTGCAAAATATTCGCGACCGCGCCGAGCAGCTCGCAGCCCTGGACAAGCGCCGCGAGGCCATCCTTAGCTCGCTGGAAGAGCGCGAGCTGCTCACCGATGCCTTGAAAGCCAGCCTCCTGGCCGCCGACACCCTCACCGAACTGGAGGATATTTACCTACCCTATCGCCCCAAGCGCCGCACCCGCGCCACCATCGCCCGCGAAAAGGTCCTCGAACCCCTGGCCCAGCAGATCCTGGCCGCCCAGGCCGACGGCGACCCCGAGCTGATGGCCGAGCTCTTCATCGACCCCGCAAAGGAAGTCAACAACCTGGCCGAGGCCCTGGCCGGAGCCAAAGACATCATCGCCGAGTGGGTCAGCGAGGACGAAACGGCCCGGGCCTCCCTCCGC
>CAYVAP010000193.1:0-7853 GCA_964449365.1 uncultured Bacteroidia bacterium | reverse complement strand
GTCAGGCGCATCGGGCTGCTCCTCCAACGCGTCTTCCAGGTCGCGGGGCAACTCTTCGGTAAATTTGCCCTCAAACCACCACCACTCCTCCGAGCGGTCCTTGCTGATCTTGGTGCCCGACTGCTTGATGAAGGGCTTGAGCAGCGACTTTTTGCCGTGCAGCCACTCCGCCCCCAGGTCCAGCGGATAGTCAGCGAAGCCCTCCAGCTTGCCCAAGCGCCCACCGTAGCGGTCGGAGGCCTCGAAGACGCGACAAGCCATGCCCCGCTGCCGCAGCAGGTAAGCGGCGTAGAGGCCGGCGGCACCGGCACCGATGATGGCGATGGGAGGAGGCATGGACATAGGCAATAAGGGGAGGAGGGCATAGAATGAGTTACTGTGAATGTCTTCAAAAAAATTGACATCGAGCAGCGAAAAGGCCATTATTGCATATCGCAATTTGCAATAATATGAGAACAAAGTCGGTACCCACCATGCGTCCGCAGGATGTGCTGGTTTTGGTGCAGATCAGCCTACAAAAGGATAGTACCTGGACCCAGGTTGACTTGGCTCAGGCGCTATGCATGAGTCAATCGGAGATCAGTGCCTCACTTAGTCGCTCGACCTATGCCCGGCTGTTGCACGACCGGGGGCGCACAGTGCAGCGTCAAGCGCTGCTGAACTTTATCCAGCATGGGCTACCCTATGCCTTTCCACAGCAACCGGGTGCGGTGCAGCGGGGGATTCCGACGGCCCATAGCGCGCTTCCCCTCAGCGCAGAAATTGTGAGTGAAGAAAACTATGTTTGGCCTTCAGCCAAAGGCAAGGTTCGTGGGCACAGCATCCAACCCCTCTATCCCTCGGTGGTACGGGCGGTGCAAGCTGCTCCTCCTCTTTATGAGGCATTGGCCTTGGTCGATGCCGTCCGCGTGGGGCGCGCCCGCGAGCGAAATCTGGCTTTGGGAATGCTGGAAGGGATGTTATTAGGAAGGGTTTAGGCCACCCAGACGAGCAGCTTGCCTCGGTAGCCCACAGGCTTCGCCAAATCGCTGGTGGATAGCCAGGAGAAAGGCAGCTGCTAGCCCCTTGTCGCGTGGCCGGCTTCCCTCCCCAACTTAACGATGCACTTCTCGCCCTCCAGGCTGGTGGCGAGGGCCACCCCATTATAAAACGGCTCCAGCAGGGCATAGCGCTCGGCATAGAGCGGCCTCCCCGCCAGGTCGATGTGAAACCAGCCCTGCGCGTCGCGGGCGGTGGCGATGCCTTTGTGATACACGCCCAGGTCGTGAAACTCGGCGGCGTACAGAGGCTGCCCGCTTGCGTCGAGGTGTTGGCAGCGACCGTGGGGGAGCATGACGCAGGCCAGGCCGTCTTTGAAGTCGCCGACATAGCGGTAAGTTTGTGGGTAGAGCCGAGCGCCATCCGCTTTGAGGTGGAAATATCCGCCGGTTTGCTCCTGCACCGGGCAGCACCCTTCCTGGAAATTGCCGCACCAGGCATAGCGTGCGGGATAGGCCGCTTCCCCCGCTTCATTGATATGGTAGCAGCCCGTCTCATCTTCCACAGCGCAGCGGCCCTCATAAAAGCCCCATGCCGCCCGAAATGGACCGGGGATCACGGGTTCGCCCCGCGGATTGATGAAGTACCAACCGGTCTCGTCCTGTACCGGCGCGATGCCGCTGCCTTTGAATTTGAGGACCGCTTTGAATCGACGGCCAAAGAGCATGTTGCCTTGGTACAGGAAGTGTGTCCAGTCGCGGGAGATGTCAATTTCTTTCCAGTGCATGGGTAGAAGTTGAGGTGAGCGAATAGAAACTATCGTTGATGACCAGGGCATCCAAGCCCATCTGCTGGGCGCTGTGATGCGCCTGGGCCGGGGTATGCACGATGGGTTCTCCCCGCCGATTGAAGCTGGTATTGATCAAGGCCGGCATCTGATGGGCCTGGTCCAGGTAGCTGAGCAAGGCCCAAAGGAAGGGGTGATCACTGGGGCCAAAAAGCGTCTGAATGCGCGCGGTGCCATTGGCGTGCACCACCCCGGCAATCTCCTGCTGTCGCGCAGGCGGGATGTGGTAATCCAGCAGCATGTAGCGACTCAAATGATGGAGGGAGGAGCGACCCGTAAGCCGCTGGGCATGTTTTTCCAGCATAACGGGAGCAATGGGTCGGTACCACTCCCGCTGCTTGCAGTCCATGCTGACTTTCTGGGCCAGCGCTTTCGAGTCTGGCCGGGCCAGGATGCTGCGATTGCCCAGGGCACGGGGGCCTGCCTCGCCCGCCCCCTGGCAAACAGCCACAATCTGCCCCTCCGCAATGGCGTCTCCCACTTTTTGAATGAGTGATTGATCCCAGGAAAGGGAAGAGGGAGCCAGCCCAGCGTTATTGAGGTAGGGAGCATGTAGCTGCACGCTGCCATGTTTTTTCCATTCCAGGAAAGCGGCCGCGCCGATGGAGAGGCCCGAATCGCCGGGACAAGGCGGGATAAAGACATCGCGGAACAAGCCTGATTCGACGATCTCGGTGTTGGCGACAATGTTGAGTGCGCAGCCCCCCGAGAGGTACAAATAGTCGGCCTGGACCGAGGCCTGCAATTGACGGAGATAGCCCAGCCAGGCTTCCTGAAACTCAGCCTGCAGGCAGGCACCCAGGTTTTGCAAAAAGGGATCTCGGGTATCGCCCAGCCTTCCCTGCCAGCCCCAATCGGCCCTTGCTGCCGCATAGAAGACCTGATGGTCCTGCCACATATCCTTGAACCAGTCCTGCGACCGGAGCCAGTTCCGAAGCTCGGGCTGGGGGCTGCCCATGGTGGCAAAGCCCATCAGCTTGCCCGGCACCGCACAGTGCTCGCCTGGCCCATGGTTCAGCAGGGCAAAGGACAAGGCATTGTCATTGAAGAATTTGCTCAGCCGGGCCAGTTCCCAATGGGATTCCAGGATTTCCAGTTTCCCATTTTTAAACAGATAGGCCGAGAAGTTTCCCAGGCTAGCTCCCCCGTCAAAGTGTATGAGCAAGCTATTCTCCTGAAAAGTGCCAAAGAAGGGCAAGGTGGCGCAAACATGGGCTAGCTCATGGTCCATGCTGTAAGCTTGGTATGGTTTGCCTTCCCACGGCTGGGCTTCGACCCAGGCAAAACCCGGGATCAAGCCCGCAGTAAGGCTTTTACGCGGCATCTGTTCAAATCGAACCTGCCCGCTTTGGGAGATAAAGCTGTTGCCTACGAAAGAATTGACAAAAATCAGGTCGGTATCTTCGGTAAAGGGAATGACGTCCTGCGCGATCAAATCCTCGAGGTGTAGCTGCAACTGATTGTCGTACTTGCGGCGGGTCCAGCGTTCCAGTTGGAGGTAGTGGGTAATGCGCCCCCCTTCCATACGGCAGATGGAGTGGTCGTGGGTGTAGCCGGGGTAGGAGGAATCGTTTCGGTCTTGAATGCCGTAGATGGCTATGGTGGGTCTCATGTGTCAAAGTGTTTTGGTTCTCCAACAATTTCAGCGGAGCCAATCCTGTATGTTTTCAAGAAAGCCTCTGCAAGCACTCATGATCCTGTTTATCCTGAAAATCTTGTCCATCCTGTCTCATTCCCGCCTTTTTTGTCAGAGAACCAGTGTTTTTTATCCTTTGGGTTTTGCTTTGAGCGTACTGTCCATCTAGCAGACTTTCGCATCCAGTATCATGATAAACTCGTATCTTTTGATATCACACCAAACGATATGGCAATCTTTATCACTGACCAAATGCTCGCCCAAGCTAATTTGTCTGAGCAGCAAGCCCGGCTGGAGCTGGCTGTTTTCCTCTTTGAAAAACGACTCTTCACCCTTGGAAAATCAGCTGAGTTGGCCCAGGTACACCGCTTTGTGTTGCAAAAGGAACTGGCCCGCCGCGAGATCCCCATGCACTACGACGAAGAGGATTACGAACAAGACCTGATGACCTTGCGACGTCTGAGTTGCCGGTGAGCAGGATCTTCATGTGGACTTTTTTTCAGGTGTAGGCAGCGGCTTACGCATAGTACAAGTCTGACAAAGCGGCTTCTCCCGATAATTCTCCACCAGCTCCTGATAAGCCGGCGACTGCACTGCCTCCGCTAGTCCGATCTGTGGATACTGCCCGAAGTCGCCCAGGCTGCGCCGCTGCGCATCCGGAGCACAGCAGGGGCTGAGCTTACCCGTGGCCGAAAGCCACAGTTCTTTACCCAGAAAGGGGCATTCATAATGATCTGGCACCGCCTGGTCTGCCTGTGGTACCAGCGGGATGATCTGCTCCAGCGATACCTTTTCGCCGTTGGGCTTGCGGTAGTGCTCAGCGGCCTCATGCGCCTCGGCCACGTAGCGATTCCACTCGGCGATGGTCTCGGCATTTTGGCGAAAGCCCAGGCCTTTGATCTCCTCAAAGTGGTCCCAGAGCTGATGCCCTTTCACCCGGTCCACACCCAGTTCCGCGGCGAGCTTGACGATCTCCGCCAACTCGTGCATGTTGTTGCGCATGAAGGTGAGCTGAAAAGTCACCCGGCAGAAGTTGCCCCCCACCGCCGCATGGGCGTCCCGCACCGCGATGAATCGCTGCACGTTCTCCACCGCCTGGACGAAGTCGAGCTTGAGCATGACCTGCTCAGAGGTTTCCGCCGTGGCCCCATTCCAGGAGATTTTGACATCCGAGGTGACCGGCACGATCCGCTTGGCCCAATCCTCCACCGATCGCTTGGGAAAGGTACCGTTGGTGGTCAGGTTACACATGATGCCGTACTGCTCGAAGAGCCCCAGCATATAGTCAAAATCTTTGTACAGCAACGGCTCGCCCATGGTCGAGGGGATAATTTCCCGGATGCCCATTGCTTTCGCCTGCTGAAAGAGCGGCTTCAGCCAGCCTTTGGGCATGCGGCGGACCTTTTGGCCTGTCTCCGCAAAGAGCTTTTCCTTGAAATCGCTGAAAGGCGAGTGTTCCTCACACATGATACAGGCGAGGTTGCAATCTTCGGGGTTGGTGTCAAGCGTTAGCCGCCAGAATTCGTTTTGCATGTTTTTCCAGGGTTTGTTGGTAAATCTGAATTAGTTGCTGGCAGTGGGTTTGGATATCAGGAATGCTGCCATCGGCGGAGTGGAGGTAGCCGCGTAGGCCCAGTTTGCGGAAGTCATCCGGATGATTCACCGCCCACTGCATTTGTCGGGCGAGGTCGGCTGGGTCGCGATGGTTAAACAGCAGGCCGTTTTCCTGATGGCGGACATGTTCCTTCATGCCACCGTAGTTGGCGGTGATGACGGGCACCCGGCAAGCCTGCGCTTCGTGGATCACCAGGGGAGAATTTTCCCCCCAGATGGAAGGGACTACGATGCTATCGCAGTGGGCAAAGACATGGTCGGCGATGTGGTGGTTCACATATTCGCCCATCCACTCCACCGCCTTATCAGGAGGGACCCGTGTCCGCGCCAGTTCTTGTAGCGCAGTAGTTTCCTGAGCGCGAGGGCGGCCCCAGATGCGCAGTCGGGCTGGGCCTTGCACCTGCCCAAAAGCTTCGATCAGGTGATGGATGCCTTTGGCGGGAATATGTGTGCCGATGTAGCCGAAAGTAAGCAAGCCGCCGCCTGCGGCGATGTCGGGGGATTTGGCGAGGTTTGGGGTCAGGTATTGGAGCGGGAAACCGTAGTCGAGGTAGGTTACCTTAGTGGCTGTCAGGCCAAAGTCCCGCACAAAGCGATCCCGCAAATAGCGCGAAGGAGCAATAAAATGATCGATTTTGTCAATCAGGCTGCGCGTTTCCTCCATGCGGGAGGCGATCCACCGCGTCCAGTGATCCTCATCCGCTTGCCGGTCCTGTGGCCGCCCGGAGAAGTACATGGCATAACAACTGGTGGCGCATTTGCGGTCTTCCTGCCCGTCGCAGGCCTGATACAATTCGCCAGCCTCCCCGAAATTTCGCTGCAAGAACTGCCCCCGGGGACACATCAGCCAAAAGTCGTGCAGGGTAAAAACCATGGGAATCCCCCGGGCTTGCAACGCATCCACCAGCCCGGTAGAGAGGTGATTGAGGTGCCCGATATGAGCCAGATCCGGCTGTAAGCGGTCCAGTAGCGCCCCAAACTGCGCGTCGAGCTGCACATGCCGGTAGCCGTCCTTGCCTCGGGGCATATTGACCAGGTAGAGCCTCCGGCTAGGCGTCTCCTTTTCCTCCCGAATCTCAAAATCCGGCCGGAAGGGGTTCTCTTCCCGCGTGAAGATGCTCACCCGATGCTGTTGGCTCAGCTCGTGGCAGATGCTCTGGCTGTAGACCTCCGAGCCGGCGTTGTAGCGGAGGGGATAGCCGTGGATGATCTTGAGGAGGTGCATGGGGAATGAATTGGCCGGAAGGACGAATCCTCCCGGCGAGTTGAGCAATCATTTCTTTTTGGGTGGATTGTTACCGCGCCCGGGGCCAGAGGGTTTGCCTGGATTTTTGCTGGGCCAGTTGGGAGGCTTAGGCCCCTTAGGGGTGGGCGTTTTAGGTTTTGCGGAGCTTTTGGCAAAAGCTTGAATGGGCGTCGATTGGTCGGCTGGTGAGGCCAAGGTCTGTCTGACTGAGAATTTAAGATTCATTGTTTTTATGATTTAAAATGATTTGATACAACAAAACTAGGGAGGAGATTGGAATAAGTATTGAGATATGTTTTTATTAACAACTATTTGAATTTCAGATACTTGATTTTTTTGGTCACCACTTATTTGTTTTATGATAAATACAGTTGTATATTTTGTAATACAATAATCAAAAATGAAAGCTACTTACATCACCTGGTTTGATGCTACTTACGGCCTCGGTTTCTTAAAAAACACCTTAGCCGCTTTCTACCGGGGTGACATAAAAACACGGCGTGGCCCTAAAATCAAAGAAGACAAGGCTGATCAAAAACGCTTGGAAGAAGCCTTTGACCCCAAACCAAAGGAGGGCCAAACGAATAAATTTCCTTTCGATCAAGTCTATGTGCTGCATGTGGAACAGACGGTGATGAATCACCTTACTTCTCCCAGGCGAAAGAGTGCAAATCTTTTCCGTCCCTCAGAAATTGAGCGAGGGTTTACAACAGAAGCATTAGAGCATAAGTGGGAAGAGGTGTACCGCCAAGAATTGTCCCTACAAAAGGAACTTGTGTTTATCGAAGAAAATTTCCCCCAAGATGACGCTAATATGCGGAAGCAACTTTGGCGAAGAATCCACAAGTATCCCATGGACGATCAATGGTACTGGTTGACCGAAGTCTCCAACCTAGCTAGCTGGCTTACTGAGTTCCAATTAGAGCGGGTGGATCTTACGCATCGCGGGATCAAGCATCTGGCAAACTTGCATGAAGCTGCTCGGGCAAAAGCGGCCTGGATGTCCTCCATCAAAAAGCAATATCCCAACCAGCGCTACTTCATCAACGTCTCCCAAGGAAACAAAGAACTCCATACTGCCTGGTACCTCCTCAACGAGCGGGGATATCTGCCGCAGGATACCGTTTTTTTACAGACGCGCCTTCAGAAGGCAGGGATTGATCCAGCTTACGAGTTTCGTCCCATCAATTTTAGGGAGCTGGACAAAGACATCTTCCAGACCCTGAAGCCGCCGCGTATTTATGAGGGTGCAACCTCTCCCAAGCGGCAAGCTCTAAAGCTGATGCTGGATGCTTATCTGAAATTGGGCTTTGCTGTCCTGATCTTGGGCCCTCGGGGAACGGGTAAAACCAGATTGGTGGATCAATATTCCCGGATGGAAGTGGAGGCGGTTTCTTGTGAGCGATTGAATGATGATCCCTTTTTTTATGACCAATTTCTTGGGAAAAAGGGGAGTCCAGGCTTGCTACAAAAATCGGACAAGGGCATTCTATTCCTCGATGATCTGCACCTACTGAGCAGGCGACGACAAT
>CAYVAP010000192.1:4877-7884 GCA_964449365.1 uncultured Bacteroidia bacterium | reverse complement strand
GCTTCTCATGAGATGCTTCCTGCTTTGCTTGTTCGTATGGCTGGGTACCATCATCCCCGCCGAAGCCACGGCTGCCAGCTGCTCAACTGCACCTGCGCTCACCCAGCACCAGTCAGTGGCCCAGCTTTCTCCCCGTCAGCAAAAGCGCCTCGATCGCCTCAAACGCAAACTCGAGCGCAAAGCGGCCAGGCAGGCCCGCCGGGACGACTCCCCCGCCGGTAAATTTTTCCTCAGCCTGGGCATCGCCATTGTTCTAGGGGTACTGGCCGCAGTCTTCATCGACATCGCGGTGCTCAGCCTGGCGCTGACCATCGCCGGGGGCGTGGCCTTCTTCGTGGCCCTGTGGTTTCTCATTCGCTGGCTGTATTACTACTGGTAAGCGCCAGGGCCGAATCGTTGGACTGCAGATTTCAGGAACATGCCCAGCCCGGGCGGGTTATGATCGTTACATCCTAACTTTCACCCTTCAGATTTTCATTTCCTATGCAATCCATCCAAGGCAAAGTCGCATTCATCACTGGCGGTAGCAAAGGCATCGGTTATGGCGTAGCCGAGGCGCTGCTCAAGGCAGGCGTCAAGGTAGCCATCACCAGCCGCTCGGAGGCCAACGCCCAGCAAGCAGCCCAACAACTCGCCAGCCAGGGTGAGATCGTGGGTGTCGCAGCCGATGTGCGCGACCTCGCTTCGCAACAGCAAGCCATCGAGCAGGTCATGGACCGCTGGGGCCAGGTCGACCTGGTGGTGGCCAATGCGGGCCTCGGACATTTTGGCTCCATCGAAGCTCTCACCCCCGAGCAGTGGCACGAGGTGATCGACACCAACCTCACCGGGGTATTTTACACCATCAAAGCCGCCGTAGAGTCGCTCAAAGCGACCCAAGGCTACTTCATCACCATTTCCAGCTTGGCGGGTACCAACTTTTTCGCTGGCGGTGCCGCCTACAACGCCAGCAAGTTTGGCCTCACGGGCTTCACCCAAGCCGTGATGCTCGACCTGCGTCAACACGGCATCCGGGTGAGCACCATCATGCCAGGCTCGGTGGCGACTTACTTCGCGGGGCACACCCCCGACCCTGATAAGGACGGCTGGAAAATCCAGATCGAAGACCTGGGCCAGATGGTGGTGGATCTGATGCAGATCGATCCGCGTGCCTTGCCCAGCAAGATCGAGGTGCGCCCGGCGATGCCGCCCAAGCGCTAACATCCCTCGGTGGTGTTAGTTGCCGACTACGACTTTCCTGCCAAGCGGTCCTCCAGCCGCTTGGCAGTTTTTTACTCAAGGCCACCCAGATCGCACAATTTTCATGTGAAGCAGAATAGGATTTTTGGGGTTTATGTAAAATGTTGACATCCAAAATTTTGCCTCAAAAGATAAGGGGAGCGTTTGACAGAACAAACAATCTCTGTAAGACTAATTTTTTATCCGTCTTCATCTGAGAAGGTTTCTTGAAGATATTCAGGCCCTCATCCCCATTTCATCGGCCTGTGCTTGTGTGTCTGTTTCATCTTAATCCACCTTCTCATGCGTATGTCTCGACTCTGGTTGTGGCTGGTGATCTGTTTTACTTCGCTAGCCATCCCGCTGCGTGGTCAAGAAGCCCTGCTCGTGGCAGGTACTGACTCGGCCAACCTCAACCTCGGTGATCAAGTTTTGGTTACCTTCTTTCAGAACCTAGGCTATCAAGTGACCGTCAAGGGCGGTCCTGATACTGCCACTACTGCCGATGCGGCAGGCAAAGACTTTATCTACATCTCTGCTACCATCAATGCAGCCGACGTCGGAACTACTTTTACCAACGTAGCGGTTCCTGTGATTGTCAGCGAACGATTTTTGCTGGATGACATGGGGTTGGTTGGCCCTACGGCGAATGTTGACTTTGGCGTTACCAGCGGCGTGAGTCAAGTCGACATCGTAGATCCCACCAGTCCCCTGGTACAGCCTTTGACTGGTACCGTCGCGGTCTCCACAGCACCGACCTCGTTGCCATGGGGCAATCCTCCGCCCACGGCTCAGCGCGTAGCTCTGCTAACCGGTAGTACCAATCAGTATGCGGTATTTGCCTATGACACTGGCGATCAAATGGTAGGCTTGACCGCACCGGCTGGTCGCGCAGGTTTCTTCTTCGGCAACAACACCGCCGGACATGCGACTGCCGCAGCCTTTACCCTGCTAGAAAATGTCATCCAAACCCTCACTAGCAGCGGGGTCTGTAATGCGGCGGCAGGCACCATCAAGGTAGACCAAGATCCAGTGTTGCTAGGCGGTGGCTCGGCGACCATCACGGCGACTCCTCAGGGAGATGCCGTCATCCCCCCTGGCTACGAACAAGTCTTTGTGCTGACTACGGGTAGCAATTTGGTGATTCAGCAGTTTGACACGATCCCTGAGTTTGTGGTCACCGCAGCCGGTAATTACAGCGTACACTCTTTCGTGCGCGATCCTGATCCCAGCAGCGCCGACTTTCTGGACTTAAGTACCATTACGCTGGGTACCACTACCCTGATCGATGTACTGACCAGTGCTTCAGGGATTTGCGCCTCGGTAGATTTGGCCGGAGATGATGTGTCTGTACTGGCCTGCACGGCCAACGCTGGCACCCTGACCATCGACCAGGACCCGGTGATCCTCAGCGGCGGTACGGCCACGGTCTCGGCCACGCCCGATGGCAACCGGGTAGTGCCCGCCGGGTACAGCTTCATCTACGTGCTGACTTCGGGGACCAATCTGCTGATCGAGCAGGTGGGCCCCACGCCGAGCTTCACGGTGGCCGACACCGGCGACTACACCATCCACACCCTGGTGTATGACGGCGACTCGACCAGCCCAAACTTCCTCGACCTGAGCGTGGTGCAGTTGGGGACCACCACCGGGGTGGACGTGCTCAACTTAATTGGAAATGGCGGCCTTTGCGCTGACCTGGACGTAGCCGGAGCTGGCGTACACGTGCAAGCTTGCACGGCCAACGCTGGCACCCTGACCATCGACCAGGACCCGGTGATCCTCAGCG
>CAYVAP010000192.1:0-4777 GCA_964449365.1 uncultured Bacteroidia bacterium | reverse complement strand
TAATTGGAAATGGCGGCCTTTGCGCTGACCTGGACGTAGCCGGAGCTGGCGTACATGTGCAAGGCACGTCGAACTTTCAGGCCAACGCGTTGGTGTTTCCTAATCCTACCTCAGGGCTGCTGACTTTTCGGAATACCTCTTCCCAAACGCAGGTTTACCAGGTGAGTCTCACCAATTTACAGGGCAAAACGCTGTTTAAGGTACAATGGAAATTAGCGGGTAATGAAGATCGCATCATGGATCTGACAGGCTTCCCGACTGGCCTTTATTTGCTGCAAGTGAGCAACTTGACCATCGGAACTTCTAAGCTGTTCAAGATCTTCCTCAAATAAAGTGCTGATCCACTTTAACCGATCAAAAGCCGTCCTCGCTTAAGAGGGCGGCTTTCTGGTTGATGGGGAAAAGTGTACAGAGCCTATGCATCAGTTGGTGCCGCCTTTCAACTGCTTTTGATACTGGGTAGGCGAATAGCCAGTCCAGCGCTTGAAGATGCGGTTGAAATAGGAGAGACTGTTGAAGCCACAGGCGTAGCAAGCGTCGCTGGCGGTTTTGCCAGGCTCGGACAGGATGTGCTGGGCGCGCCGGATGCGCTCGCGATTGACGAAGTCTACTGGCGAAAGGCCAAACTCCTGTTTGAAAGCGCGGTAAAACTGCGCTTTGGAAAGACAGGCTTTTTCGCAGAGCTTCTCGACCTGAATAGCCTGATCGAGATGCTCGCGGATGTAGGAGACGGCGAAAGCCAGGCGATGATGCGAGGAAAAGGATTCGCAGTGATCGATGAGTAAATGTCGGGCCTGAGTTTGCATCACACGGAGCAGCAGCTCCTGCAGGGCATTAATGGCAAAGTAGTCTTTGGCCACGTGATCTTCGCGAAAAATCTGTAGCAGGCGGCGCAGGGTCTGGTAAAGATCCTGCGACTGGCTGAAGTGGTAGTTTTCGTCGTTGAGGTTCCACTGATCCTGCTGCTCCAGGCGGGGCAGATAGTGGTTGAAGGTCTCTAGTGTTTCGCGAATAAAGTCAGTAGAGATCGTCAGGGCCATACACTGAGTAGGCGCATTGAGGGTCGCCTCGGGAAAGTCGATGCTCATTTGCTCGCCGGCAGGCATAATTAGGGCTTGCCCCGGCAAAAATTCGAAAGGATCCTGGTCGCGCAGGTGCATGATCTTTTTGCCTACGATCATGCTGGTCATCACCGTATCATTGAATGTTAGGGGTACTTGAAAAGCCTCTGCGCTGGTCTCATACAGATTAAGCTCGGCTTGAGCCAGCGTCCAGGCTCGGCGATGCTCTACCTGAGGAGTGAGTTCTGGCTTGGACATGGCGAGTAGTGAGTAGTATAGTCCTTCCTGATCTAGAGAAAAAGGTTGCTCAGGTCAGGATGCGAGTCAAAGACCTGATTGCGAGTCAGTCCTATTTATAGAAACAGCCTTATGCATAAATATATGCGTTAATTTTTTTTAAGTCAACGGTGGATTTTATCATTTTGGATTTGACGATCAAAAAATCGTACAACTAGATGATAAGATTGTACCAATTGATAGGCAGGATTTTATATATATTTAAAATAAGTTCATTCACAGTTGGATAGTCGCACATCAGCACACATTTAGGCCGAAAATAAAGGTGGGGATGGAGCGACCTTGATCAAGATCAGCCGACAATTTTTTCAAAAAAATTACTGGCAGATGATTAATCTCATTCCAATTGGCTTTATGATTGGACTAATTTACTCATCACAAGCTACTACTTGCCTCAATCCACAGGGGTTAGTCGACCCCACATTTTCAAGATACGGTTTGGTGGCATAGGTCTGGCGAAGAATGGCTCTTTAGGGATCCATCGCGTCACCATACTTTCTGTCCTGCTCTGCCAGGGGATCAAGCGCTTATTTCCGACCCTAAGGGGTAGATTGGCCTGCAGGAGAGGATCGATATTTATTAAGATCGCACGATTTTGTCAATAAAAACGGTTTACACATATAATTTTAAACTCTATGTCTGCTACCGCAGCCCAGAGCACCACTATGGTCGCTCGTCCCGAATTCAAAGCCAAGTACGACAACTTCATTGGTGGTAAGTGGGTAGCACCCACTACTGGTCAGTACTTTGATGTCATCTCGCCCATCGATGGGCAAGTATTCACTCGCGTGGCACGTTCTTATGAAGCCGATATCAATCTGGCCCTAGATGCAGCTGAAGCGGCTTTTCCCGCGTGGTCGCACACCTCGGTTACCGAACGCAGCAACATGATGCTCGCCATCGCTGATCGCATCGAGCAAAACCTACAGTATCTTGCTGCGGTCGAAACCATCGATAACGGCAAGGCTGTACGCGAAACCATCAACGCTGACCTCGCCCTCTGTGTCGACCACTTCCGCTACTTCGCTGGCGTGATTCGCGGAGAAGAAAGTGGCGTAGCTGAGCTCGACGACACTACCGTCTCCATCAACCTGAAGGAGCCCATCGGTATCGTGGCTCAGATTATTCCTTGGAACTTCCCCATCTTGATGGCTACCTGGAAGATGGCTCCCGCGCTCGCCTCTGGTTGCTGCGCCGTAGTCAAGCCGGCTGAGCAGACCCCTGCCAGCATCATGGTATTGATGGAAGTGATCGGTGATTTGATCCCCGATGGCGTCATCAATGTCGTGAATGGCTTCGGTGTGGAAGCTGGCAAGCCCCTGGCTCAGTCGCCCCGCGTCAACAAGGTTGCCTTTACGGGTGAGACTACCACGGGCCGCCTGATCATGCAGTATGCTTCTCAAAACTTGGTCCCCGTGACCATGGAGCTGGGTGGCAAGTCGCCCAACGTTTTCTTCAAGTCGATCATGAATGAAGATGACGCTTTTCTCGACAAGTGTATCGAAGGTGCGGTGATGTTTGCTCTGAACCAAGGTGAGGTTTGTACTTGCCCTTCGCGTATGCTGGTTCAGGAGGACATCTACGACAAGTTCATGGAGCGCGTCATTGAGCGCACCAAGGCCATCAAGCAAGGCCACCCGCTGGATACCACCACCATGATGGGTGCCCAGGCTTCGAAAGACCAATTCGAGAAGATCCTTTCCTACATCGACATCGGGACCAAGGAAGGCGCTGAAGTGCTGACCGGCGGTAAGGCTGCCAACCTGAACAGCGGCCTCGAAGGCGGATACTACATCGAGCCGACCATCCTGGCTGGCCGCAACGACATGCGCGTGTTCCAGGAAGAAATCTTTGGCCCGGTTGTGTCGGTTACCACCTTCAAGACCGTCGAAGAGGCCATCGCCATCTCCAACGATACCCTCTACGGCCTCGGCGCTGGGGTATGGACCCGCGATGCCCACGAGCTGTACCAAGTACCTCGCGCCATCCAGGCTGGTCGCGTATGGGTCAACTGCTACCACAACTACCCCGCTCACGCCCCCTTCGGTGGCTACAAGAAGTCGGGCTTTGGTCGCGAGAACCACAAGATGATGCTGGACCACTATCGCCAGAACAAGAACATGCTGATCTCCTACGGCCAGAACAAGCTAGGCTTCTTCTAGGTCGATGATCAGACGAGTCTGCCAAGGCTCACACAAGAACACACACATGGCCAGGGGCAGGACACTGATCGTGTCAAGCTCCTGGTTTTTTTGCCAAGAAAAGCAGAGCTTTTCCCTTCCCCTCATGGTGGCTCACGCAGTAGCCGCTAGGTTTTGTGCCGAAACACGAACGGCCCTTACGGTTATCAAAGGGCTAACTTCCAGACTTTTCACTTCCAACTACGAACTAACAGAATGACTACCCGCGTATCCATTACCCCGGAAGCCTCCAAAGTGGTGGCCGATCTCAAAAAGGTCCACGGCGACCTGATGTTTCACCAGAGCGGTGGCTGCTGCGATGGCTCCGCCCCGATGTGCTACGCCAAAGGCGACTTTATCGTCGGCTCTTCTGACGTCAAGCTCGGCGAAATCGACGGCTGCGAATTTTTCATGGCGGCTGACCAGTTTCATTACTGGCAATACACCCACCTGACCATCGACGTCGTCGAAGGCCGTGGGGCTAGTTTCTCCCTAGAAATCCCGCTGGGTTTGCGTTTTCTGGTCCGCTCTCGGGTCTTTACTGACGAAGAGACCGAGACCTTGGAGCCAGTGGTGGTAGCTGGATGATGGCTGGGCGGATCTCGAATCCGCCCCACATCCTATGCCCCGATCGTCTATCCCTCTCGAATCAGCGCCAGCAGGTCTTCGCTCGAAAGCTTGCCACCGGTATCCGTGCCTTCCAGTAGGCTGTCGGCTAGTTCGCGCTTTTCCCCGTGGAGGCGCACGATTTTCTCCTCGATGGTGTTTTCGGCCACCAAGCGATAGACGGTAACGGGTCGCTGCTGCCCGATCCGGTGGGCACGATCGCTAGCCTGATCTTCCACGGCGGGATTCCACCAAGGATCGAGGTGGATCACGTAGTCGGCCGCCGTGAGGTTGAGCCCCGTTCCGCCCGTCTTGAGGCTAATGAGAAACAGATCGCCCTCCCCTTGCTGGAAAGCCTTGACCCGCTCTTCGCGCTTTTTGAGGGGTGTCTGCCCATCGAGGTACTGGTAGGAGATCCCTTGCTCTTTGACCCACTTCTCGGCCAAGCGCAGGTATTTCACAAACTGGCTAAAGATCAGAGCCTTGTGCCCGTTTTCGCGCAGCTCATTGACCACCTCGCCAAAGAGCGCTAGTTTGCTGCTGCTCAAGCCCATTTCGGGCGAGACCAGGTCGGGGTGGCAGCAGACTTGCCGTAGGCGGGTGATCTCGGCCAGGATGCGCATGCGCTGCTCG
>CAYVAP010000191.1:0-7886 GCA_964449365.1 uncultured Bacteroidia bacterium | reverse complement strand
CTGAGAATGATGCCACAGGCCCGGGCCAGCGGATCAGGGGCCTCGATGCGATCAGGTGAGTCGTGATTGCCGGCAATGCCCACCACGGCACGTCTGCCGTCGGCGGCTAGCTGCTTGAGGCTGCGATAGAGCAACTCGGCGGCCTCCACCGAAGGATTGATTTGGTCGTAGAGATCGCCCGCCACCAAGATCACATCGGGGTCTTCGCGCTCAGCGATTGCGCAGATCTCGGCTAGCACCTGCTGCTGCTCGGCCAGGCGGGAAAATTGCTCCAGGCGCTTGCCCAGGTGCCAGTCGGCGGTATGAAGAAATTTCATGGCAATAGAATCAAATGACCCGAGCTGGCATCTAGCCCGAGCCACCGAATCTAGTAAAAATTTTTGGGCTCAGCGCTTTTGCCAGCGCAAAGGGGCACTGCTGCGACGAGTAGTATCGTAAGCCGAAAAGAAGGCGATCTTGTCAGCCGATCGGTGGCGAAATGCTGCAGGCCAAAACGGCCAGTGGCCTGAGCCGTATTAGCAAAACTGCCTGACGGCTGCTAACTTTAAATGCCTTAATTTAAAAATTGATCCCTGATCCCTGATGGATTTTGCCTTCACCTATTCGCCCCTCTATCTGCTGCTGATCGTACCCATCGCGGGGGCTCTCACCTATTGGATGTACCTCGGTACCCGCGAATTGCTCAGTCGGGGGCAGCAGATTCTGCTCAATGTCTTTCGCTGGGTGGTGCTCACCCTGCTGGGGCTACTGCTGCTAGAGCCGCTGATCACCTCGCTGAGCAAGCTCAGTTTTCCGCCTATCATTGCGGTGCTGCAAGACAACTCAGAGAGCCTTATTATCCAAAAGGACTCCACCTTCGTGCGAGAGGCTTACCCGCAGAAGCTCAAATCTACCCTAGCTGCTTTCGACGAGAGGGCGTATCAGGTGGATCTGTACCAATTTGACAGCGAAGTGAGCGGTGATGCCAACCCTGACTCGCTGAGCTTCGATCAGACCGGGACCAACCTCTCGGCGGCGCTCGACCACGTCAGCAATTTGTACCAAAACCAAAATCTCGGGGCAGTAGTGCTGATCAGCGACGGCATCCCTACCGCCGGCGTCAACCCCCTCTACACCATTGAGGGCATTCGGCAGCCGATTTTTTCGGTGCTGCTGGGCGATACCACCGCGCAGCGCGATATCCGTATTCAGGAGGTACTCTTCAACGAAATCGCTTACCTCAACACCGAGCTGCCCGTGCGAGTAAAGGTGCGCAACCTAGGCTTCGATCAAGCCGATTTGAAGGTCACCCTACGCGACCGAAACCGTACCATTGGTACCAAGCGCCTCACCCTCAACCGCAGCAACAACGAAGGAAACGTCGATTTTTCCTTTCAACCCGAGGAGGTGGGCCTACAGCAATACACCGTATCGGTATCTCGCCTCGATGGTGAGATCACCTACCGCAACAATGTGCGTAGCCTCTTCATCAACGTGCTGGAGACACAGGTCAAAATTGCCCTTTTTGCGGGAGGGCCACACCCCGACCTTGGCGCGCTCGACAAAGCCTTTGCCCGCGAGGAAAGCTATGAATTGACCCAATTTGTGGTGCGTCGCCCTGGCGAATTTTACGACGACCCTGGTGCCTACAACCTCGAAGACTTCGATCTATTTATCCTGCACAACTTTCCGCAGGGGCGCAGCGACGAGAAGCAGGTCAGTCGCCTGGTCGATCAGATCAAGAATGCCAAAAAGCCCGTGCTGTACTTCATAGGCATCGGGGCCGAGCTCAACACCATGCGGCCGCTCTTCGACTATATGGCCCTTACCCCACGCGGCATTTCCAACAAAACCGAAGAGGTGCTGGCCGATTTTCAGCCACCCTACCGCGATCACTCGACCTATACCTTTACCGAAAACTGGATACAGTGGGTCAACAGTGCACCGCCACTTTACCGCAATCAGTCCGATTGGGACAGCAAAGCCACCGCCGAGGTATACGCCACGACCAAAATCAAAAACGTGGCGCTGCCCTATCCGGTTTTTGCCCTACAAAATCAGTTGGGCCGCAAAAATGTCGTGCTGCTGGGAGAAAACTTCTGGCGTTGGCGCGCTCATAGCTACCTGGAAAGCAGCGACTTCGAGCTTTTTGACACCTGGCTCTTCAACCTCATCAAATGGCTGCGGGTAACCAATGACAAGCGCAAATTCATCGTGGAGCCCTCGCAGCGGATTTTCACAGGTAGCGATCCGGTGATCTTCAAAGGGCAGGTCTATGATGAGAGCTACAACCCGGTGTCGGGGGTAGAAATCAACCTACGCATCACGGGGCCCGATGGCAAAGAGGAGGAATACTACCTCAACGAAACCGGCGATGCCCAATACTTTTTGGAGCTGTATAACCTGGGCGAAGGGGCCTATCGCTACGTGGCCGAAGGCCGCAAAAACGAGCGCAAAGTTGGGACTGACCAAGGGCAGTTTTCCATTGGGCGTAGCAACGTGGAGCACTTCCAATTGCAAGCCGATCAAGATTTGATGAAGCAAATCGCCCTGCGTACGGGTGGCAATTATCTGCTGGCGCAAAATCTGGAGCAATTGCCTGAGCAACTCAAGGCGCTCCCTGGCCTCAAACCCGTGATTGACTACAAGCGCAATCGCCGATCCATCCAAGATTTTTGGTGGATCATGGTGTTGCTGCTGGCTTTGTTGTCGGCTGAGTGGATGGTGCGCAAGGTCAATAGCTTGCTGTGAAGAGCTTGCTGTGAATCGGCCTCAGTAGTGCCCGACCATTTCCATTCCTGCCAAGTGCGCGGTGTCATTGATGCGCTCAATGTACCAATCGCGACCATCGGTCTGCACCACGGTGAGAGAGGTATTGTGGGTGACTGTGCGGCGCGCCATGCGCGGGTCGGCATCGAGCAGCTTCATCAACAAGCTGCGCAGCGCAAAGCCATGCGTAAAGGCCGCAATGCTGAGATTTTCTGCCGGGTCGAGGGGGGCTACCGTCGCTTGTAGCCATTCATACATGCGAGCTTGTACCTCGCGAATGGATTCTCCCCCGGGCGCTTTGAAATCAAACGGCGCAGACTGAATCTGAGCCATTAGTTCGGGGGTGTAGATGTCCGCGCGGACTTGTCCTTCCCACTCCCCTTGTCCCACTTCCAAGATCGCCTCCGTGACCTGTATCGCTGGTGCCGCAGGCGCCAAAAACTCCGTCGCGATGCGCGCTGTTTCCAAAGCACGCACCGCGACGGAGCTATAGATCGCTTCAAAATGATGCTGTTCTTGTTTTAGCCGTTGGCCCAAGTGCTGAGCTTGATCGATGCCGCGTATCGTGAGGGGCAAGTGATTAGACTGACCACCAATTAGATGATGATTGACATTGCCTTCACTCTCTGCATGGCGAATAAAGTAAACCGAAACCATGCCATAAATCTAACACGCAAGTCTCAGTGGGCCAAGGTATCTCTCGATTAGGTGTGGTCGACATTCTTGAAATACTGCATGGCAGCAAAGGTGGCCATGAAACCAGATAAGACCGTTTCGAGGAAAGCAATCAAGGCCACCAGTTCGATGCTAACGAAATCAAAGGGAATGGCACTTTGCACACTCAAACCAAACTCGGGGGCCATAAAGGCCATGAAGATATACATGTAGATGGCGAAAATGATGCCTGCCAAAGCCGTGGTTCCCATCCCCAAGGCAAAACCATTGAGGTAATTGGTGATGCGCTTGTTGTCTTTGTGATAGAAATAGTTGGCAATGAAGACACCTGCGAATAGAATGAAGACATTCAGATAACGCAGTTCTTCGATTTCCTTGAAGTCAAATGCTGATGCAATCGAAAAATATGTGATCAATAGCAAAGCTGTGATGCTACCGAAAATGCCGATATAACGAGGCATAGATTGATCTACTCGCATCTCACTGTTCTGTACTCCCTGCTCTTGCTCCTGCATATAAGCCATGATTTTTATCCTTTTGCCTAAATATTAACCTTTTACAGTTAAACAATTTAACAAACGGAAAAAAACTAGACACGGTTTCGATTAATTTGATCGAGATCTATGCATGGCCTACTCTGTGGGGTAGTCGTAAAAGCCCTTTTGACGCTTGCGCCCCCAATGTCCCGCGTCGACTTTTTGCTGCTGCAGGCGGCTGGGACGAAACCTTTCTTCGTAAAAAAAAGCCTCGAACATCGACTGACTCACGGAATGATTGGTTTCCACCCCAATGAGGTCCATCAGTTCGAAAGGCCCCATGCGAAAGCCACTGCTACGCATCAGGCGGTCGAGGGTTTCGACGTCGGTGCCTTGCTGCTCTACGCTGCGCAGGCTCTCCAGATAAAACTGCCGGGCCACCCGGTTGACGATGAAGCCGGGCTGATCCTTGGCCCTGACGGGTTGCTTGCCCAATGCCTTGGCCAATTGGTACACGCGGTCTTGCACCTCCGGGCTGGTTTGCGCCCCAGCGATCACTTCGACTAGCTTCATCAGTGGAGCCGGATTGAAAAAGTGCATGCCCACCACGCGCTCAGGGTGGGGCACCCCTGCTGCGATGCGGGTGATAGGCAGGGTGGAGGTGTTGCTGGCCAGAATGGTTTCAGGCGGATTTTGCCCGGCAGCCTGTTGCAAGACGCGATGCTTGAGGTCGAGCCGCTCAGGCACCGCCTCGATGATCAGGTCGCCTTTGATTTTGGTCGCCTCTGAGCTGTATGTCAAGCGTGCCAACGTGGCCTCGCGATCAGCGGCGCTGAGTTTTTGCTTCTCGACCGATTTGGCCAGAAAGCCCGTGATGTAGGTTTCGGCTTGTTGCAGGGTGTCGGCGTCGATGTCAAACAGGCGGGTAGGGCAGCCCGCCCGGGCCAGCACCAGCGCAATGCCGCGCCCCATGACGCCCGCACCGATGACGGTGGTTTTCAGTGGATCAAGATTCACGTAGGATCGCAGTTGAGATCAAAGCAGCAAAATAGCATACGGTCAGGGGCTATGCAACTCGGAAGTTACCCCGCGATATCTCATGCTTTGAGCAGAAAAAAACCGCCCTCTCGGCTGAGAGGGCGGTGGAGCGGTGGAGTAGGATGGCGTATTCCTCAATCTCCGTTTCCCCCTACTGCTTCACAAACTTCTGCACCTGCTCACCGGCTGCGCTGTGCACCTTGAGGAAGTAGATGCCCGCGCTGAGGCGCGAAAGATCCAGGCTTTGCTTACCGCCAGCCATGGTCTGCTGCTGCAATACGCGGCCCGTAGCGTCCGTAACCAGCAGGTCATACTGCTCGTCGGGATAGCCATAGCTCACGTGCAGCAGCTCGCGAGTGGGGTTGGGATACAGGTCCAGGCGCGCGGCCGGCAGCTCGGGCTCGTCGCCATACTGCGCCAGGGTGGGCGTCTGGAAGAGCTGCGCCGTGCTGGTACCCCCCCCACAAGATCCTTCGTAGAGCTTGAGGTTGCGGAAGTAGGTGTTGCTCGACGTGCCGCCGTCATCGTCGCAGACGAAAAAGAGCTTGGTGAAGCTTCCGGTGTAGAAGTTACCTACCGGAATGGTGAAGCTCTGCCAGTTGCCGATGCTGGTATAGCTGTAGTTGGTGATACCCCAGTTTTGGGTGCCATAGAGCTGGAAGGTCCGGTTGGAGCTAATGCCCTCGTCAGTATCGAAGCCAATGCCATGGATCTCGCCTTGATCGGTGGAGCCAAAATCAAACTCCAGCACCGTATTGCTGGTCACGGTGTAGTTGAATGCGATGTCCTTCCAGGCGTTATTGCTCAGCACAATGGTGAGGCCATTGTTCTGGGTGGTTGCGGTGCCATTGTCTTGCCCATTGCCATAAGCGGTGATGGTGTAGTCATCGAAGTCGAGGGTGGGGCAGGTGCCGGTATTGCCCACGCAAAAGTTCTGAGTCTCGGTAGAGGCGAAGCTACCGCCGCTGGCTAGCACATTGCTGCTGGCATCAGCCAGGGTGTAGGAACCATTGCCGTAAGCGCAGCAAATGCCATCGCCGTAGCTGTCGTTGATGGTGAAGTCGTAGCAGTCATCGGCCAGGCAGAAGGTTTCGGTAACGGTCGCGCCCGCTGCGGAATAGGGACCGCCGCTGGCAATCGTTCCGCCACTGCCATCGGTGAGGCCCCAGGTGGTCTCGCCAGGATAGTTGTCGAGTACCAAGGTCAGGGTCACGTCGGTACCGGTGCAGCCGCCGCCACCACCGCCGGTGCTGGCTTCTTGCAAGGCAACAGCATCCACACAAAGGTCGCCCTGCCAGCTAGACCCGGAGGTACCCACAAAGCGCAGGCGCAGCTCGGTCTCTGCGGCGTAGGCACTCAGATCGACCGTGGCGCTGTTCCAGGCACTGCCCTGATCGGCGCTGCGACTCCAGAGGCTGGTCCAGCTACTGCCATCGGTGCTGGCCTGCAGGTCGAGGGTCCCCACGTCGCTGCCCAGCATGTGATAGTCAAAGGTAAACTCGGGGCTGCTCAGGCCGCTCACGTCAAAGCAAGCCGAGCCGAGGATGGCTACTTTGGAGGGGTAGCCGGTGCCATTGCCTGAGGTCTCCACGTAGAGGTAAAAGCTGCCGTCGCTGGCCGCGCTAGGACCAGTGCCGCTAGAGGGTGTGCCGCCGCTCTGACGGGTCCAGTCGAGGTCGTCGCCGCTCACCTGCGACCACGCGCCCAGGCCGCTTTCGAAGCTCTCGCCGTAGGGGAAGCTGCTCACGGTAGCGCTACAACTGCTTCCTCCACCGCCGCCGCCAGAGCCACCGGCGGCGATCACGGCGGCCTCGGCATCGACCGCGCCCCAGCCATAGCTGTTGTCAAAACCTGACGCCCCAAAGTCCTTGGCCGTGGCGTAGAGGATGTTTTTGACATCACCGCTGTTGAGGCTGCCATCCACCGACAGCACCAGCGCTGCTACCCCAGCCACGACCGGGCAGGCCGCTGAAGTACCGCCGAAAGAGGTGGTGTAATTGCCGCTACTGTAGCCAGCGCTACCCATGCGGTCGACGGTGCGCACCCCTGCCCCGGACAAAAAGCCCGCGCTGCTGATGTCGTTGGAAGGGGCAGAGAGGTCCAGCGCCGAGCCGGCGTTGGAGTAAGATGACTTGATGCCGTCGTTGCCGAAGGCTCCGACCGCAATCACGCTGCTCACGTTGGCAGGATAGCTCACACAACTGCCGTAGTCGTTGCCTGAGGCAAAGACGATCACGCAGCCCAGGCCGCTGCGGCCAGTGCTATTGGCATCGTTGAGGGCGCTGGTGAGGGTAGAGCTGCTGAAGGTACAGGAGCTGTAGCCCCAGGAGTTGGACATGACGTCTGCGCCCTGATTTTTGGCCCAGGTAATGGTGTTGGCCAGGTCTTGGGTGGTCTCACCCCCGAGGAAGATGTTGCCGGTGATGAGATCGACGTTGGGGGCGACCCCTTGTACACCGATGCCGTTGTGCAAGCCGGCGATGATACCTGCGCAGGCTTGCCCGTGCGCGCCACTGCTGTTGGGGGTACCGTTGCCGCCGTTGGCAGGGCTGAAGCCTGCCGAAGGCGTACTGAGATCTTCGTGGGCTTCGACCCCGTCGTCGATCACGGCTACGGTGATGGAAGATGAGCCTAGGGTGATGCCCCAGGCTTCGAGGGCGTTGGCGTCGGCGTCGGCCGTACCGGTAAAGCCGTCGATGGTCTGCCCGGTGTTGTGCATCTGAAATTGCTCACCGAAGAGGGGGTCGTTGGTATGGTTCAACTCGGCGTAGAGATCCGGGTGGGCAAAGTCGACCAGGCCACTTTCGCGAATAGCATTGGCCAGAGGGAGCACCTGATTGATGTTGGGCACATCGAGTACGATGGTCGCATAGTCTGTGCGCAGGTAGCTGGCACCATACTGATCCAGGATAGCCTGGAGGCTACTCAGGCCGCGCCCACGCTTCATTT
>CAYVAP010000190.1:0-7907 GCA_964449365.1 uncultured Bacteroidia bacterium | reverse complement strand
TGAAAGCCATCTTGTCCCATCTTGTCAATCTTGTCCAAAAACGAGCGCACCAAAGACTCATGTCCAGTAGTATGTGGTTAATTACTTAATTCCGAAGGCACTAATCCATCCATAGCCCTTACCCGAGAAGTTCGTCCCTACGCGAGCGCAACCTCCCCCAAGTCCCTGAGGCTTGGCGTGCTACCTGCCCGCCCAGCCTCAGGGCTTGACTTCATTGGTCAGATGGTTTCCGGCTTCGAAGGCCGCGATGTTGCCTAGGGTGGTTTGCGCGATCTGGGTGAGGGCATTTTGGGTAAAGAAAGCCTGGTGGGCCGTTACCAGCACGTTGGGAAAGCTCATCAGGCGAGAGATGGTGTCGTCTTCGATTACCATTTCAGAGAGGTCTCGGAAAAATAGCTTCTCTTCCTGCTCATACACGTCGATACCCAGATAGCCCACCTTGCGATGCTTGAGGGCGTGGATCACCGCGTCGGTATCGACCAATCCGCCTCGGCTGGTATTGATCAGCATCACGCCGTCTTTCATCTGATCGAGCGCCGCCCGATCGATCAGGTGCCGCGTCTCTGGGTTGAGGGGGCAATGCAAGGAAATGATGTCGGACTCGGCAAAGAGGGTTTCCAACGACACGTAGTCGATGCCCTGGGCCCGGACTTCGTCATTGGGAAATTTGTCGTAGGCGATGACACGGCAGCCCAAGCCCTGCATGATCTGGCAAAACACTTGCCCGATTCTCCCGGTGCCAATCACCCCCACGGTACGGCCATAAAGGTCGAAGCCCTCCAATCGTACTAAGGAGAAATTTCCTTCTCGTACGCGGTTGAAGGCTTTGTGAGTCTTGCGGTTGAGGGTCAGAATCAGGGCTAGGGCATGCTCAGCCACGGCGTAGGGGGAGTAGGCAGGCACCCGCACTACCTTGATGTCCTGCTCTTGGGCTGCTACCAGATCGACGTTGTTGAAGCCTGCGCAGCGCAAGGCGATGAGTTTCAGCCCTCGCTCGGCCAGGTGGGCGATGGTCGCCTCGTCGAGTTTGTCATTGACAAAAACGCAGATGCAAGGGAACCCCTCGGCCAGCAGCCGTGTGTCATGGTTGAGGGAGGGGTCGAAGTAATGAACGTCGTGTTGGCCCTGATCGTTGCTGCGGTCAAAGGAGTCGCGGTCGTAGGGTTGGGCGCTAAATAAGGCGATTTGCATGGGGGGTTTTATCAGTGAACAGTGGACAGTGAACAGTAAATACAGTGGACAGTGGACAATGAACAATGATCAGTAAGTACAGTGAACAGTGAACAATGATCAGTAAGTACAGTGAACAATGAACAATGATCAGTAAGTACAGTGAACAGTAAGTACAGTGAACAGTGATCAATGATCAGTAAGTACAGTGATCAATGCACGGTGATTGCATGGGGTGGGGAGGGGCTTTAGCAAAAGCCCTCACCGATCAGGCGATCGGTGAGGACCAGGATGAGCTCTACCAGCGGGGGCTGGTTTATTTGAGAAGTTTGAAGTTGAAGGGGATGTTTACCCAAAAGGGGATGGGCTTGCCACCCTGGATGGCGGGCGAGAAGCGCAGCTTTTGGATGTGCTCTTCTACCGCTTTGGTCAGGATGGGGTGTACCTGATTGATGATCCGGTGCTTGGAGTAATTGCCCTTCTTGTCTACCAAGACACGGACGACCACAGTACCTTCGATGCCTGCATCACGAGCGATCTGGGGATAGCCGATGACCTTCTTGATGTCGTCCATGTTGATGGGCGTAGGCTCTTCTTCAGCGAAGACAAACTCGTTGATGTCGGGTGTTTGCTCGACGATCACGTCAGGCACCTCGCCTTCGGAGTCGATCTCACCGCTAAAGAATCCTTCTTCAGATCCTTCTTGATCTTCGAGACCAATGGCGGGGGCATCTTCGAGTTCCTCCACCGTAGCCATGGATTGGTCCTCTTCAGGGTCGAGCTCTTCTTCAGGAGTGGGCTCTGGAATCTGGAAGGCCACGGTGCGCACCTTGGGGGGTGGCAAATCGGGCGGTGGGGGTGGCGGCGGTTTGTCCTCGTCCACTGGGGGAGGAGGGGGCAAGTCTTCCATCTTGATGGAGACGGCCACCTGCTTGGTTTCTTGTACCTCTTCCGACTGGAAATACTTCTTGGCAATCAGGGGCGCGAAGGTAATGACTACTGCTAAGACAGAAGCAATGGCGGTACCAATGGTAAGGTTTCGGGGGTATCTCTTCCGGAGAAGATAGGCCCCATAGCCCTGTTCGCGCTCCTCAAATACCATTTCATCCATGTCGGCTTTAATAGACTGGGCCATGATGAATGGTGATTATGCGGTTCAAATTCTTCGAACGCGCTGGCTAAACCAGCGCCTTGACTTACTCTTCTTCTTCCTCGCTCGGATTGACGTGGTCGGCCAGAAAGACACTGTCCGCTTCCAGAAAATCGTCGATGGCGTATTTGTTGGCTTCGGTGATAGCAAACTCGTCGAGGATATCGACTAGATTTTTATACCGACTTTCCTCGCGGGGCTTGACCACAAAGATGGGATCCCAACAGCGTCCCTCGTTGATGCCTTGATCATTGACGTCTTTGCACATCGGAGTGCCATTCTCAGGGCCATAGTTCAAGTGATCGAGTAGGACCTTGCGCAACCCGCTAGCGGAATAGTTGACAGTCTTCAGCTCGGTCTCTTCGTTGGCGGCACCTACGTAGTACTTGATCTTGTCGTCTTCGTCCAATACGAGGGTCATGATCTTATCTTCCCGCATTTTCTTCGTTTTCTCCTCCCGGTCGATGTCATCTGCTTTGGGAGGCAGGGTCAGCGAGATAATCGAGTTGTTGGACATCGTTGCGGTAAGGACGAAGAAGGTCAGCAGCAGGAAGGCTACGTCTACCATCGCGGTCATGTCGACCTTGGTGGATTTCTTCTTGGTTTTTGAGCCACCTTTTTTTCCGTGGCCACTATCTGAACTCTGTTCTACTTCTGCCATGATATTCCTTGTTTAAAGGGGGTGATACTTGGCGACAAGCGAATCTGCCGATTGGGCTATTCCTCTTCTTTGACCTCTTCGACCGATTCAGCGCCTCCCTCCATGGTGGTGATGAGGCTAAACTGGTTTACTTTCCAGTGCTGAAGGGCATCCATGACGGCCTTGGTCGTGGTGTACTGGGCGTCGACGTCTCCTTTAATGGCGAAACGCATCTTTTGGTCGGCCATGCGGCCCCATCGGATCCAGTCGCGCAGTTCTACGGGCTTACCGGTAGAGTCGGCCACCTCTTTAGTAGGGGTAGGAATCCCATTGTGAGGAAATTCCTCTAAAGGCAGCCCCGACTCCAGATTGAGCCACACGGCGATCGAGTCCAGGGGGACGCCAAATTCTTGAAGGGTAGAAAAATAGTTGATGCCTTCTTCGGAGATTTGTTTTTCCTGATCCTGCATGTAGCGCTTGAGCACCTCTGAGCGGGTTTTGATGTCGGTATAGCCGACAAACACATCGCCCCTCTCGTCGAGAGAGATGACGCATAGGCCCGTCTCAGGCACTTCCAAGCTGGAGACAGAAGAGGCCATGTCGATCTCTACTTTTTGCTCTTCGCGGAAGCGCGTGGTAGTCAGGATGAAGAAGGTCAACAGCAGGAAAGCCACATCTACCATCGCGGTCATGTCGATGGAAGGAGCTCCTCTTTTTGGTTTCTTAGACATTTGCTGTTGAGCTTTGGCTAATGGTTTTTTGGCGAGCTGCTAACAGTTCGCCCGAAACTACGCTTAGTTGCGCACGTCGAAGGTTTGCACGATGCTGTAACCGGCCTCATCCATGGCATAGGTCATGCCATCAATCTTAGTGGTAAAAAAGTTGTAAAACAGGATCGAGACCCCCGAATTACCAATCCCCAGAGCGGTGTTGATGAGGGCCTCAGAGATCCCCACTGACAGCTCAGCCGCGTTGGGGGCACCACCGGCACCTAGGGCGGAGAAGGCCCGAATCATGCCCAGTACCGTACCAAAGAGACCGATCAGTACCCCTAGCGAGGCACAGGTCGCCAAGATGGGCAGGTTGCGCTCTAGCATGGGTAGCTCCAGCATGGTAGCTTCTTCCAGCTCAGCTTGGATCGCGGTCTTCTTCTGCTCTTTTTCCAGATCGGTAGCGGCCTCCATTTCCTTGTACTTACGCAGGCCAGCCTTGATCACGTTGCCGACCGAGCCACGCTGCCTGTCGCAGAGAGCAGCCGCTTCGTCGATGTTGCCTTTGGCCAGCAGCAGACGTACTTTTTTGACGAAGACGTCGGTGTTGCCACGACCACTCGCACGGGCGATGGTGATGCCACGCTCGATCATGAAGACGAATACCACTAGCAGCACAGTGAGACCGATGGGAATCACAAAGCCGCCTTTGTAGATCAGGCCGAAGGTGTTTTCGGGCTCCCCATCAGTCCAGTGCATGAGCTCCATGTCTTCGGGGTCATTGCCCGCTTCTTTGGCCTCGGTCCACTCCTGGTAGCGCTGAGGTCCCTCTTCGAAGTTTTCGGGTGCACCAAAGCCCTGATAAAAAGTCAAGTGTGCGATTACCGCGCAAACAACAATGGCGATCAGCGGAAAAATTGCTTTGAAGGGGCTAGCAGGTTTGATCTGCGCCTCCTGATTGAAGTTCGAGGTCGATGGTTTGTTCTCAGCCATTTGTGATAGCCTTAAGTTTGATGTACAGTTTTTGGAAGTTTGCAACCAAAAATATGGATAAGATTGCTAAACGCAAAGTACGCCCCCACATTTATCGGCTCTTTATAAATTTCCCGATTCTGCAAATAAAAGCTGAATTTTCGGAAAAATCCCCCGAAAACCATTACAGAGCACCTTTGGGCCGATCGGCTGTCTTTCTGAGGAGTTGAATAAACCAACTGCCAAAATAGCCTTTCTCTCGTCCCAAAGCAGGGTTGCCATTCATGATCGCCAAACCTTCTGATGTGAAAGAACGAATAGGTTTGTCGATAAGAGCAGGCAGGGAGGGACATTCCACAACGTTGCCGAAAAAAAATTCCCCTTCGCTCCTCAGAGCTTTTCCTTGAGCTGGGTGATGGGCAGGTTGAGCAATTCGAAATCGGGAAAGGCATCGCGCAGCATCTCAAATTTTTCGATGTACATGTTGGTCGCCTTTTTATTGGTCTCCACAAACCGCAGCAGTTTATGAAAATACTCTCGCACCTGGGGGTGAGCCGATTCGATGTACTGGGTGCGGATCTTGTCCACTTCAAAATCTTTTTCCTTGGCAAAGTACACCACCAACAAGGGTTTGAGCTTGCGCTGTTCTTCGTCTTCGAAGTTGGACTCGATAAATACCTTGATCAGCTCTTGCAGGTAGGCGCGCTCCTCGGAGGTATCTATGAATTCGGAGAGCTTTTGCCAAAAGAGATAGGGAATGTATACCCCGCCGAATCGCTCAGCCGCTTGGATCAGGAAGCGGTTGAAGGCGTCGCGGTCATCTTGGGTTTGAATATGGAGATCGGTGAGGGCTTGCACCAGAGGCATACGCTCTTCTTCCCATTCACCAAAAAATTTATCTTCGAGCTGTTCCAGTTCCTTGACGATGTCCATGTGAGGCTATTGGTTGATTTTTTGAACTATTGATATCGCGAATGACTGAGTAGAGAGGCATTCAGCCCTTCAAAAAATCAATCAGTCATTCACCTTTAATGGGAAACCCTGACGGAACTTCGGGAATGGGCCCCAAGGTCCTGCCAGGGTTGGCATGATAAACAAAGCTAACCATCCCACGGCAAAAAATAAATGCGAAAGGCATTTTCGCCGGGAAAAATTCACATACTTGAGGCATGAATGCCCCTACCTACGCCAAAATCACCCAACGCTGGATCGAGCGGGTGGTGATTGCCCATCAGTTGTGCCCCTTTGCTCGCCAGGCGGTAGAGCAGGGGCAGGTACGCTATCGTGTGAGCGACGCCCGCGACGAGCAGCAGCTCTGGACCGAGTTGGTCGCAGAACTCGACACCTTACATAACAGTCCCACCGAAGAGATCGAAACCACCCTGCTCATTCACCCCCAGGTGCTCGGCGACTTCGAAGCTTATCTCGACTTTGTAGCTATGACCGAGCCGCTGCTGGAGGACATGGAGCTGCTGGGTGAGCTCCAGATTGCCACCTTTCATCCCCACTACCAGTTTGCCGATACCGACTATGATGATCCCGCCAACTATACCAACCGGGCCCCTTACCCTACGCTGCACCTGCTGCGCGAAGCCAGCATCGAAGCGGTCGTAGCTGCTCACCCTGATCCCGAGGGCATCCCCGCCCGCAATGTGGCCCTCTTGCGCAGCCTGGGCATCGACGCAGTACAGGCCGAGCGAGATGGGGTATTTGAGGAGTGATCGCTCGGGGAGAAAATTGCCTATGTTGAGCAAAACGGCTTTCGGAATGGGGTCCGAGTCGAGAGAAGTGCAGCTCAAGGACCAGATTCAAAAAGACTTTGATTGCTTTGAATCTGCGCGTCAACGATTGGCCTGATGGAATACCTCTGGTGAAATACCTCTTGGCAATGTGGTGGCGATGCCCCATTCCTACCCCGACCTTCCATGGCTGCGCACAGCGAAGCTCCGCTTCCAGTAGCCACAGCCCCCTGCCTACTGATTATTGACCCCTGCTCACTGACCCCTGCTCACACTCAAATCCCCACGTAGCTATTGAGCATGATGGGCATGATCAGCATCAGGATATTTTCGCCGTCGTCTTGCACGTTGGGCAGGATGATCCCCGCACGGTTGGGCTCCGAGAGTTCGACGGTTACCTCCTCGGTGTCGACGTTTTGGATCACCTCGATCAGCAGGGCCGCGTTGAAGCCGATTTCGATATCGTTGCCTTCGTAGTGGCACTTGAGATTCTCGCGCGCTTCGTTGGCGAAGTCTGGATCTTCCGAAGAAATTTCCAGCTCGCTGCCTTTGAGGGTAAAGCGCACCTGATGGGTCGATTTGTTGGCAAAAATGTTGACTCGGCGCAAGGCTCCCATCAGCTCTTGCTTGGCGATGAAGAGCTTGTGAGGATTGTTGGAGGGGATGACGTTTTCGTAGTCGGGATAGCGCTGATCGATGAGGCGACAGACCAGCAGCAGGTTTTCGGTGCGGAAAAACGCGTTGCTATCGTTGTACTGGATGAGGATGTCGCGGTTGGCGTTGGCATCAATGGAGCCACGCAGCAAGTTGAGCGCCTTTTGAGGCACGATGAAGGTAATCGGATTGGGCACCGTCACATCCACCCGGCGGTAGCGCACCAGGCGGTGGGCGTCGGTGGCTACGAAGGTCGCCCCATGTTCGCCCAGATCGAAGTAGATGCCATTGAGCGCTGCCTTGTCTTCGTCAGTCGAAGCGGCAAAGAGCGTCTTGTTGATGGCTTTGAGCATGGCGTGCCCCGGGATCTGTACCTGCTCGGTGGCCTCAGGCTGAGGAATCATGGGGAAGTCTTCGCCGTTTTCGCCGCTGATCTTGTACTTGCCACTCTCGGAGCTGATCTCCACGGCGAAGGAGCGTTCATCCACGATAAAGGTGATGGGCTGCTCAGGCAGGGCCTTCAAGATATCCAGCAAAATCTTGGCGGGAATAGCTACCCGTATCGCCTCTCCACGCGACTCGATCTGCAGCTTGGTTTGCATGCTGGTTTCCAGGTTGGTGGTAGAAACCGTGAGCGTATCCCCGTCGATTTCGAAAAGAAAATTTTCGATGATGGGTAGCACCGAGCGAGCAGGAATAGCGCCGGCAATGCGGCTCAGCTGCCGATGCAGGGCAGTCGAAGAGACGATAAAGTTCATGGCACGGTCAGTTTCAACGTACAACGACATCGACCCTCTGCCGAGATCGCCAGGGATGGACTAAGTAACGCTCAAAAAATAAGTTGGCCTTCTTCGCTTGATCTCTCGCCCCAT
>CAYVAP010000189.1:0-7919 GCA_964449365.1 uncultured Bacteroidia bacterium | reverse complement strand
TTTCCGCAAAGTAGCACTACCTACCAACTCCTCACCTCCACAGGCGCAGCCTGCGAAGACACCTTTCGCTACCACATCGAGGTGGCAGACTGCTGCCGTACCCTGGCCTGGGAGGAAGTGAAGTGGCAAGACCTCTCCTGCCATGGACAGCGCGACGGCCAAATCGAAGCCCAAGCCCAAGGAGGAACGCCCCCCTATGAATTTTCCCTGAATGGGGCCCCCTGGGGCAGCGAAGCGACTTTCGAAGCGTTGGCGGCGGGCGAATATCAACTACGACTACGGGACGCCGAGGGCTGTGTGCGAGATACCACGCTGCGGTTGGGCGAGCCTGATCCGCTGCGCATCATCCTGGATTCGGTCCAGCCGGTACCCTGCGAAGGCGAACCCCTGGGCAGTATTTTTGCCCGAGTGAGAGGCGGGGTGGCTCCGTTTCAAACCCAAGTCGACGGTGATGCTGCCGATTGGCCCCTTACGGACCTGGCAGCGGGGGATTACCGTTTGCGAGTACAAGATGTGCAAGGGTGTGTCGATAGCCTAGCGGTACGGGTTACGGGGGTAGATGGGTTGTTTACTACCTACGATCAGGTCGAAGGGCCGCGGTGTGTGGGGCTGGCCACAGGCCAACTGCGGGCGCAGTCAGAAGGCGGAATGCCACCGTATACCTATGCGCTAGCGCCTGGCCAATGGCAAAACGGCCCCCAGGTGATGGGCTTGCAGGTGGGCGAGCAAACCCTGCTGACCCGCGATGAGCAGGGATGCCAGATTCGTCAGGCCCTGCGGGTGGAGCAGTCGGATACCCTGCAAGCCAGGGCCGAGGTAGCCAATCACGACCTGAGTGAGCCTATCTTACTGTCGCAGGCCACGGTACAATTTGCCAACCAATCGCAGTACGCCCAGCAATATCGATGGGACTTTGGCTATCAGGGTGCCCAATCGCTAGCCATAGCGCCTAGCTTTACCTACGACGAGCCAGGCGAATACGAAGTAATCCTGACCGCCTACACTGCGACTTTACAATGCCAGGATCGCGATACCCTTCGCTTGCGCGTCGTCGCTGATGGCCGCATCTTCTTGCCCAACGTTTTTACTCCGAACCGCGACGGGCAAAATGATCGGTTTGAGGTAAGGGGCGAAGGGCTGGTCTCGGCCCAAATAGTGATTTATGACCGCTGGGGGCGAGAAGTTCGGCGCATACAGGGCAGCCCGTTAGTGTGGGAAGGGCAGCATGCCAATGGCCAAGCCGTGCCCGCCGGGGTGTACGCCTATCGCTTGCAGGCCACCTTCAACGATGGCCACCGCATCGAGCGAGGCGGCACGGTGATGGTGCTGCGGTAGCTATCAATCAGCTCGACGCAGCCACCGTTGCACCAGATGCTCTGCTGCCTGGGTAGGCGATTGCATCCCTTGTCCTACCGCCGCGCGGATATCGGCCAAATGCCCCTTTACTGAGGGATCTTGATGAAAGGCCCAGTCGAGCAAGTGCTGGATGGTTTCGTCCATCCATTGTATGGCCTGCCGCCGCCGCCGCTCTTGCCAGTAGTGATTGGCTTGGGTACGAGATTGGTAGCGGGTGAGGCAGTCCCACACCCGATCTAGCCCCTCATCTTTGAGGGCAGAACAGGTAAGCACCTCAGGGCGCCAGCCTGAGGCAGCCAGCGGAAAAAGCCGCAAAGCCTGCCCGTATGACACCTGCGCTTGACGGGCCGCGCCCTGATACTCGCCATCTGCTTTGTTGATTACCACCGCGTCGGCCATTTCCATGATGCCCTTCTTGATACCTTGCAACTCATCGCCCGCGTTGGGCAGCATCAGCAGCAGAAAAAAGTCCACCATGCTGTGTACCGCTATTTCCGATTGACCCACCCCCACGGTTTCGATAAAAATCACGTCGTATCCTGCCGCTTCGCAGAGCAAGAGGGTTTCGCGGGTTTGGCGGGCTACCCCGCCGAGTGAGCCGCCCGTCGGAGAAGGGCGGACGTAGGCGTTAGGGTCGTGCGAGAGTCGATCCATGCGGGTCTTGTCGCCCAAGATGCTGCCCCGCGAAACGTGGCTGCTTGGGTCGATAGCCAGTACGGCCACTCGGTGCCCCAGGCGAGTGAGGTGCTGGCCAAACGCATCGATGAAGGTGCTTTTGCCCACCCCCGGTACGCCAGTGATCCCCAAACGGAAGGACTGACCCGTATCAGGCATCAGGGCTTCGATCACTTCACCCGCCAACTTGCGGTCGGCGGGGCGGGTACTTTCGACCAGGGTAATGGCCTGACTGAGCACAACGCGGTCGCCCCGTCGGACGCCTTCGATGTAGCTTTGAGTGGGGAGTCGCTTTGGCATGAGAGGGTTGAAATTCGGAATGACAAATTAAGAATGTACGAACTTAAGGGAAGAAATGATCCGATGGTCAATCAATTCCCCCAAACTTTGGTGCCCTCTGAGCAGTTGCGGCACATCTCAATCTCGGCGCGCGAGCGTAGCAGGCGATTCCGAAAATCCTGGTAAGCCGGGCTGCGCCAAATCTCATCGAAGGGGCGCGCTTGCAGGCTTCCCATTTCGTGCTGGGCATCCTTGTCAAAGCAGCAAGGCAGCACTTTGCCATCCCAGGTGAGCTCCGCGCCATACCAGAGCTTCCAACATTGATTGTCGAGGGGATTTTTGAGGTGATACTTGCCATCGGCTCCCTGGCGATAGCGGCTATAGCGTTCTTGAGTAGGGATTAACTCGTGGCCATCGGCGAAGTCGTAGATCTGCGCAGTTTTGAGGGCTACTTTGTCCACCCCCAAGTCCCGGCCCAAGGCGCGAATTTCCTCGATCTCGTGCTCATTGGGGCGCACCACCAGAAACTGTAAGATAATGAAGGGATGCAGGGTGCCCGCTTCCTGCCGCGCTTTTACCAGACGCGCGATGCCCGTTGTGACTTTCTCCAAGCTCCCGCCCTTGCGGTAGGCCTCATAAGTGGCCTGGGTGGCTCCATCCACTGAGATGATAACCTCGGAGAGGCCGCTCTCGACCGTTTCCCGGGCTTTGCTTTCGGTGAGATAATGCCCATTGGTGCTGGTAGCCACGTAAAGGTTGCGGTCGCGGGCGTAGCGCACCATTTCCAGGAAGTGCGGATGTAGATAAGGCTCCCCCTGAAAATACAGCAGCAGGTAGACCAGTTCGCGGTGCAATTGATCCACTGCGCTGCGAAACAGCGACAAATCAGCCAGGCCCGTGTCGCGGGTAAAGCTGCGCAACCCTGATGGGCACTCCGGGCAGCGCAGGTTGCAGTAGGTGGTCGGCTCAAAGCCGATTTTGACGGGCATGCCTCGGTGCAGCGAGCGCCCCGCCCGGCGCGAGCGGTAAAAGGAGACAAACACCCGCCAGAAGTTACGTAGCTTGGCGAAGGTCAGGGTACGGAGCAATAACCAGACTTGACGAAAAGGCAACATGAAGAGCAGGCTTCAGAGGGTAGCTAAATAAGGCACAAAGCGAAGGTAGCAGGCGAAGTTCAGATCGCCAATCTGACGGTTCGCCCCAAACGAATTCCATCGGGTAAGAAAAAAGTTATTATTAGCGAAAATCCAACTTGTATACAGACAAGTCCCCCCCCTTTTGCGCGTTATGTCTGCGTGAGAAGAACCTTATGAAGCCAACAACCTACTCCTTCTACCTGCTGATTTGCTTGCTCGCCGGCGCTGGCTTGCTCCTGGCTCAGCCCACCACCCTCAGCGGAGTTTTGGCCCTGGATGCCACCCGCGTTACCGCCATCGATGCCGCCGGGGGCACCTTGACCGTGGATGACCCCAGCCTGTTTGCTACCGGCGACCGCGTGCTGGTCATCCAGATGCAAGGGGCTGGGATTGACCCCAGCAATTCCAGCAGCTTCGGCAGCATCACCAGCTTGAATGGCGCAGGCAGCTACGAAATCAACGTGGTCTGCGACACCCGCATCAGCAATAGCGAGGTGGTGATGGAGAACGTCATCAGCAGCGATTTTGCCAGCACGGGCGTAGCCACCGCTGGGGTGCAGCTCATTCGCATTCCGCAGTACGTGGACGTGGACGTAACCGGCCCCCTCACCGCCCCGGCTTGGAATGGCACCACCGGCGGGGTACTGATCTTCGAAGCTAGCGGCACGGTCACGCTGAATGCAGACATCGATATGAGTGGGAGGGGGTTTCGAGGGGGGGATTACATTGATATGGATGTTACCGATACTGGCCCGTTTAGCATTTTGTGCTTATTGGGTTTTGATGACTATGGATATTCTTTGGGTGATCAAGATGGTGCCCAAAAGGGTGAAGGTATTGCTGACTATATACCTGGTCAAGAATATGGGCGTGGGACCCAAGCCAATGGTGGCGGAGGTGGCAATGAGCACGACGCTGGCGGCGGCGGTGGCGGAAATTATGGTGCTGGAGGGATAGGCAGTCAGCGGGTAGCTGGATCTTGTAATGGGACTAGCCCCGGCGAGGGGGGAAGATCTCTTTCCGCCTTTGGCTACCTGAACGGTGCCAATGGCATATTCATGGGGGGCGGCGGTGGTGCTGGGCATTCCAACAATGAGGGACCATTTGATCCGGATTTTCCGGGCGGAAATGGCGGTGGCATCATTTTCATTATCGCAGATCAGATCATTGGGAATGGCAATCAGATTCGAAGCAATGGGGAGGGCTTTAGTCTTGTCGGAGGTGCAGCTGCTAACGACGGCGGTAGTGGTGGAGGAGCCGGCGGTAGCATCGTTGTGAGTGCCAACAGTATTACCGCAGGACTGGACCTTGTGGCCAACGGAGGCAAAGGAACGGATGTGAATGGCTCCTCAGGTAGTAACTGCGCTGGTCCTGGCGGCGGTGGCGGCGGCGGTGTGGTTTGGACCAATACCACTTTTGCCGGCATCACGACCTCTGTGGCTGGGGGGATAGCTGGTGTCGACAACAATGGCGCTTGTGGAGCAGCTACCTCTGCCATAGGAGCCGCAGGCGGGATTCTCTCTGCTTTCACCCCCAACCTCGCCACTGTCAGCGCGCCAGGCTGCGTGCTCCCGGTAGAGCTACTCGGCTTTGAGGGGCAGCTCCGCCACGAAGCGGTAGAGCTACGCTGGACCAGCCTGGTCGAGACCAACCACCATTACTACCGGATTGAGCGCCGGGTGGCCGCCCAGCCCTGGCAAACCTTGGACCGGGTGTACGGGCAGGGCGAAAGCAGTCAGCCCCTGGATTATCAATACCGAGATGTGTTGCCCCAGCCCGGTGCCAACCAGTATCGCCTGGCCTACGTCAGCCTCGACGGCCAGGTATCCTACTCCCGCGCCATCGAGGTGTATTACCAGCCCAGCCAATACCTGCGCGTGCTGGAGCAACATCAAGCGGGCGATCGCTTAGTAGGTCGCATCCATCTTCCTCAGCGACAGCCCTGGCGCCTGGATCTGCGCAGCCTGAGCGGACAATCGCTGCTACAACGGGAGTTCCAGCCTGCCCAGGCGGGGCCCCAATCCTTTGGCCTGGCGCTGCCCCAACTTCCAGCTGGCGTTTACCTGCTCTCCGTGCAGCAAGGCGGACAGCGCCACACCCAGCGGGTGATATGGCGATGAAGGCACCGCATTCGAAATGTTCGATCGATTGTATCAACAGAGTTGGCGAGAGTGGCGCCAGATACGGTGGAGCTGAGTGCTCTCCACGCGAAAGGCTGGGCGTACCATCCCGAATTCTTATTGCAAGCGGTACAAGTTTTTGATGATCTCATCGACCACCGCGCGCCGCGCCTTTTCGCGTTGTTTGGTCCGGTTGTCTCCGTACATCAGCTCTGGCTCGATCTCGCTGCGAATGGTAAAGGCCCGGCGCACCCGCCGAAAGCGGTACTGGTCCAGCAGCTTGCGCTGATGGATGAGCGGAATGCAATAGCCCTGGTTGAGCACATTGCCCACCGAGTCGTAGATAGGAATCGCGTCGATCATGCCATCGATCCACTCGCGGGCCACCGCCTTGGGGAGGTAGCGATTTTGGAAATAAAACAGCTCCTCGTTGACCAAATCGATGTATTCCACCACTAGCGGCTCGGGCGACTGATGGCTAAGGTGGATGAAATTATCCCGAAACCGCGTGATGCAGTTCTCCAAGGCAGAAAGGTTGAGCTGCTTGCGATTGGTAGAGTAATCTCGCACCGCAAACAAGATCGCAATGCCGCCAATCACCGTAGCGATAAACGAGATCACTTCTAGCAAGTCTTTGAGGTTGTCGATTCCGGTAGGCATGGATACAATAGGGTAGCTTGCAGGGCAAACACGTTGTCCCGCGTAAAAGTCGCCCTTTCCGCTCAACTTCCCAAGCTCCATACCAGAAGGGCGAAATCAGGTACCGTAGAGGCGGTATACGAACATACGGCATACAGCCTGAAAGTCAGGGCTGCATACCGTATTCCGATGATCCCGTAGACCACCCCCCTTCTTACTGCTTCACAAAGCGTCGGGTCAGGGCCTGCTCCCCGTTGCGCAAGCGCAGCAGGTACATACCTGCGGGCAGATCCGCGAGGGAGATCGTGATGTTTTCTGCTCCCCCCAGGCCGTGCGATACCTGGCCCTGCTGCACGAGCTGACCGGCGGCATGGTAGATGCTCACCTGGGTTTCGGCTCGACGCAGGCGGCGGCTATCGAAGCTCACCGTCAAGCTCTGCTGGGCTGGCACTGGATACAAGCTCACCAGACCGAAGGCCTGATCGCGAATCGAGGTGAGGCAATTTTCGCCAGCGGTATCGACCTGCACCACGATGAACTCGTCGGAGAGGTCAAAGCAGCGATCCGAAAGGGTGGCACCCGCCGCTACATCGCCTACGCCTACCAGGGCATTGCCCGTAAAGGACAGCCCCCAGACCCAGCGCGTACCCGCGCCATAGTCGGCAAAATTGATCACGTTGCTACTCGTCAGCCCTTGAATCTCGGTAGCGGGATCGGTGATCACGTAGGTAAAGGTGCCGCCGAAGGCATCGTCGTTGCCAAACTGCGCGGAGGTCTCGGTGCCATCAGTCAGGCAAAAGAACAGCGAGTCGGTGCCACCGGCGGTTACGGTGCCTCCGTCTACCGAGTCGCGATTGACCACCACGTATTCGGCTGAGAGGTCAAAGCAGTCGTCGCTCAAGGCAGCGGCATTGGCCACAGTATCGCCCACGCCTACCAGCAGATTGCCGCTGTATGAGAGGCCCCAGACCCAGCACGGGCCTAGCCCCGAGCCAGCAAAATCCACCTCCCCGTCGGTCGAAACGCCCAGAATGCGCGTGGCTGGGTCGGTGATCACGTAGAGGTAGGGTAGGGCGGAGCTGCCCATGCTATCGAAGCGCATCACACTGTTATCATTGAGGCAGACCTCGACGGTATCCATGCCACTCTCGGTCATCACGCTGCCAGCCGTGGCCGTCTCGCGATTCACCACCACATAATCACCTGAGAGATCAAAGCAGCTATCGCTCAGGGCTGGCGCGTTGGCGGCGGTATCGCCGATGCCCACCAGCAGACTACCGGTGTAGGAGAGGCCCCACACCCAAACCTCAGGCTGGCTGAGGGTGTCGAAGTCGATGATGCCATCAGCCGACACGGCCAGGATCTCTGTGGCGGGATCGGTGATCACGTAGAGGTAATTGGCCTCGGCCGCGCCCATGCTATCGAAAGCGACCACGGTGTTGCCATCGGCACAGTAGGCCACCTCCGTTTCGCCTGCTTCGGTGCTGACCATGCCCGCTGCGGCGGAGGCCCGCACCACGGTTACGAAGTTGGAGGAGAGATCGAAACACTCATCACTCAGGGCGATCGCCGTGGCATCGTCGCCGGTGGTGGCGCTGAGGAGACCGGTGTAAGAAAGCCCCCAGACCAGGAAGGTGCCCGCCCCCAGGGTGCCAAAGTCGATCTCATCGCTGGTAGGCAGCGCCTGAATGATGCCGTTTGGGTCGGTAACTAC
>CAYVAP010000188.1:0-7936 GCA_964449365.1 uncultured Bacteroidia bacterium | reverse complement strand
CGCGCGCCGAGGCTCATCAGACAGGAATCACAGGAATCGCAGGATCATAGGCACCTGAAAGCCATTCCGTCCAAAGCCGCGCGCGCCGAGGCTCATCAGACAGGATTCACAGGAATCACAGGATCATAGCCACCTGGAAGCCATTCCGTTAATCTTGTCCCTCTTGTTCCTTCTTGTTTCTCTTGTCCATTCCGTTAATCTTGTCCCTCTTGTTTCTCTTGTTCCTTCTTGTTTCTCTTGTCCTTCTTGTCCAAAATCAAACACTCCCAAACGCACAGAATAAACAGGAAAAACTGCCCCAACCATCGGCCTTTTCGATGAGAGACAGCTTCCCCCATGAAGGATTAGTAAAGCACACTGTGCCACGCATACCGGTCACACAGGCACAAGACTCAACCCCCCGCGTCTGGCTCACCGACCGATATCACCTGCTCCCAGTAGGCACCACTGATGTCGGTCAGCCTGAGGGTGTAGCGTCCGGGCGTCAGCGTTCTTAGCTGGGGACTGCTCAGCCGCATGGTGGCTTTGGCCCCCAGGGGCACGACCAAGCTGTGCTGGCCCGGTTGGACGGTGGCCACGTAATGGTTGGTGATGTGTGCGTCGCTCAGCGCGGCCAGGTCATCCTGCCCATATCGAAGCACGGAGGTGCCTTGTGCGTCCTGCAACTCGATCCGAATGATCCAAGCGCCGTACACATCCACCCCTTCGCTCCTGAACAGGTCAAAGGACAAGGCATCGCCTTGGATGCTGCCTTGGGTGATTTCGAGCTGAGGTTTCACAGATTTGTTGTGCAGCGGGCCCCATACCCCTCCGTGAAACACCTGATTGGTCATCAGGGTCATGCCTAGCAGCAAGAGCGACCCGATCAGCACCAGGCGGGGAAATACGCGCGCCCGGATGGGCAGTACCCCAGAGCCTAGCCACGCAAACCAGGGTTGCCGCGTCCAGGGGACCGACCGGCGCATCAGGTAGGAATCGAGCGAATAGGCACCACTACCCGTCAGGAATAAGACAAAACCAGTAGAGATGCCTAGCACCCCAATTTGCCATTCATCCAGACAGGTGGTGCCGATCCAGCCCGACCCAAGCAAGATGCCCATGGCCAGCCCAAACACCCCGAGGCTCATCAGCCGGGTAAACAAGCCCAGCATGATCAATAAGCCCACGACGCCTTCTACGAGGGTAAATACCACCATATTGACCCAGAGCGCATCGGGGTTTTCGACCAGGTATCGGATGAGCGGCTTGATCCCCAAGGCATGGGGCAGAAAGTGATTGAATTTTACGCCAATGTACCCCGCTAGCTCAGGATCGAGCTTATCGACGAGCACGGTTCTTCGCCAAAAAGCCGAAAAGTAGGTCCAACCTACTACCAGTCTGAGCGCCAGGGTCAGCAGCCCGGCGTCTTGCTTAATGTGTGTCTGTTGCATGTGAAAAACTGCTTGAGGGTGAATATACAGGAAATACAGCCGCTACGAGAAGCGGCCCAAGGGGTGGATCAACCCACCTGTTTCACCCACCAAGCTTGAAGTGTTGGTACCACACATAGAGGGGGACGGCAGAGGCGACGGGCGCGCTAGCTCGGTGCACAGGAGCGGCGGCGTCCAGCCGTGAATATCCCCCTAGCCGAAGGCCGGGCGCAAGGATCGGAGCGTCGATGGGCGGATGGGACGTAGCCCTCGGGCCTTGGGCCAAGGCGCTGACAGGCACGGCTAGCACCTGACAGTCATGCTGACCGAGAGCGGATTTGCTCGGCGTCGCCACCTCGGTGAGCGGCACCCCGAGTTGCGCCTGTATGAAGTGGCGCACTTTGCAGGGCGCAAGGAGGAGAAACCCCATCAGCAGGATCGCGATGCTGGCAGGGGGCAGCTTGATGTTCTTCTCCTCGATCGACACACCCATAGGCTTGGTAGCTAGCGGATGAATAGCAGCCAATGAGCCCATCGGCCTGCATCCACCTGGTATCAGCTTGTCGTTATTCGATTGCGCCCCTGGTTGGGTTTCATATGGCTAGGGCCAGCACATGTCCTGGCTCCTATTGCTTCCCCTCATGGCTTACCCCATGAGAAAAGTCACTTGATTTTCTCCTCTCCCATCGTACCTTTACGATCAATATATCGTACATCAACGATAAACGATTCATCTTATGCAAAGCATCAAAATCTTAGGCACCGGTTGCCCCAAATGCAAGACCACTGAAGCGCGGGTACGCGAAGTAGCGGCCGAACTGGCCCTGGAAGTGGAGATCGAAAAGGTCGAAGACATCCAGAATATCATGGCCTACGACGTGCTGTCTACGCCGGCCATCGTGATCGGCGAAGAGGTGGTCCACAGTGGCCTGCCCAGCGTCGCAAAAGTACGTGAATTGCTGACCCTCAAAGCCTGAAACGATGTTTATCTGGTTAGAAAAAATCGCACATTGGCTGGTCTTTGACCTGATGGGCTTCGCGGCAGACGGTCAGTTGGGCGTAGCGCTGGAATTCTTTTTCTATGACACGATCAAGATCTTCATCCTGCTGATGCTCATCAGCTGGCTCATGGGCGTGGTCAATGTATACTTTCCGGTGGAGCGGCTGCGGGCTTTTCTCAATCAGCGCAGGCTCTACGGCCTGGAGTACCTACTGGCCTCGGTCTTTGGGGCCATCACCCCTTTTTGCTCCTGCTCGTCGGTGCCTTTGTTCATCGGCTTTGTCAAAGGCGGCATCCCGCTGGGGGTGACTTTTTCCTTCCTCATTACCTCTCCGCTGGTCAATGAAGTAGCCCTGGCCCTGTTTCTGGGTATGTTTGGCTGGAAAGTCACCCTGATCTATGCCCTGAGTGGCATCCTGGTGGGGGCCATGGGCGGCTGGCTGCTGAGCCTGCTGCGGCTGGAGCCGATGCTGAGCGACTGGGTGCAGGGCCTGCTGGCCAAGTCCACTGGGGCGGAGGCCGATTTTGAGGGTGAAAGCCGCAGCTTTGGACAGCGGATACCCGAGATCACCCGCGAAGCCTGGAGCATCGTGCGCGGGGTGGCCATCTACGTGGTGATCGGCATCGCCATCGGGGCGGCCATGCACGGCTACGTGCCCGAGGAATTCTTTGCGCGATACCTCAACGACGGCCAATGGTGGGCCGTACCCGCAGCGGTGATCCTGGCCGTGCCCATGTACGCCAATGCCGCTGGCATCGTGCCGGTGATTCAGGTTTTCGTGGCCAAGGGCATCCCGCTGGGTACTTCCCTGGCCTTCATGATGGCCGTAGTGGGGCTGTCGCTGCCCGAGGCGACCCTCCTCAAAAAGGTCATGACCCTCAAGCTGATCGGGATTTTCTTCGGCGTGGTTACGCTGAGCATTATTTTTCTGGGATTCTTTTTTAACATTATCTTCTCATGACAGGTTTCAAACTATTCCTTCCCGCCCTGCTGCTGCTGTTGACTGCTGCCTGTAGCAACAACCCACCATCTTCGTCAGAGGCGACGGCTACCGCTCAGACGGTGGCCCAGACCAGCAGTGAAGTCAAGCTGGAAATCCTCGATTTTCACACTGAACACCGTTGCCGCTCTTGCCTGGCCATCGAGAAGCTGACCCGCGAGACGCTGGATACTTATTTTGCCGAAGAGCAAAAGGAGGGCACCATCGTGTTTCGCCTGATCAACGCCGACCTAGAGAAAAACGCCGCCCTGGCCGAGCGCTTTGGGGCCTTTGGCACCACGCTGGTGCTCAACCTGGAGGCCGGTAGCCGCTCACAGAGCCAGGACATCACCGACTTTGCCTTCAAGCGCGCCTGGGACCGCGAGCAGTTTCACGCCGAACTCAAGGCTATGATCGAGGAGATGCTGGCCGAGGGGGCCGCGCAGGGGTAGGCACAGCGTGCCTCAGCAGCGTTTCGGCACAGCGTTAGGGTAGTGCCTCAGCAGCGGTTAGGGTTGCCTATCGGCTTCGCTTTTACCCAATCACTTTTCAATCGATTGACTCATGGAGTGGCTTCACGAATTTGCTACGGGGACTTCCTGGCCCCTGTTGGGGGCCTTTGCCCTGGGCTTGCTGGCGGCGATCAGCCCCTGCCCGCTGGCCACTAACCTTACGGCTACGGCTTACATCGCCAAGGGCTTTCAGGATAAGCGAGCGGTGCTGCTTAGCGGGGCCCTCTACACCTTGGGGCGGGCTTTGGCCTACGTGGCCCTGGGAGCGGCGATCTACTTTGGGGCGAGTACGTTTCACCTGGCGCGCTTCGTGCAGCAGAATGGCGAAAAGTGGCTGGCCCCGCTGCTCATCCTGGTGGGGCTGGTGATGCTGGGCGTCATCCCCCTCAAGCTGCCAGGGGGTGGCCTCACGCAGTGGACGCAGCGGCTCAAACTCTCGGGCTATGGGGGCGCGACGGTGCTAGGGGTGCTCTTTGCCCTGGCCTTTTGCCCGTATAGTGCGGCCCTGTTTTTTGGCACGCTGATGCCCATGACCTTGCAAAGCAGTGCCGGGCTGAGCTTGCCTCTCTTGTTTGCCTTGGGCACAGGGCTGCCCGTGCTGGTCTTCGCGGTGCTGCTGGCCTACAGCGCCGAGCGGGTGGGGCGCTGGTTTGCGGCCCTGCAAAAGGTCGAGCGCGTAATGCGCTACGCCGTGGGGGGCGTGTTTGTGCTCACGGGGCTGTACCTGGGGGCGATCTTTTGGCTGGGGTAAGTGGGGCAAACCAGGCGGGGTCCACCTGTACTTGCGATCGCCCTGCCCGCCTTCGTCTCTCCCTGGTTTTTTAGCAAGCATCTGCGTATCTTAAACCAAGCATCAAAGCGCCCTCAGCGATGAATTTGCACAACGACCAAGAGCTGCTCGACGAAATTATGTCCCTCCCTTCGGCACCCGCCATCGTGGAGCAGGTCCGCCACGCCCTGGAGGCTGAGCGGCAGCGGCGCGAACAGTTTTACAACGAAATCTCCGAATACGAAAAGGCCGAGTTCATCAACGGCGAGGTGGTCATTCATTCGCCCGTCAAAAAGGAGCAAAATGATGCCTCGGGCAATTTATACGCCTTGCTTCACGCCTATGTGCACAAGCATAACCTTGGCTACTTGGGCATCGAAAAAATCATGATCACCCTCTCCCGCAACGACTACGAGCCGGATATTTGCTTTTTTGGGCGGGAAACAGCGCAGCACTTTACTGAAGGGCAGAGCTTTTTCCCGGCCCCCGACTTGGTGGTAGAAGTGCTTTCCAGAAAGACCGCCGCCAACGACCGAGGCGTGAAATTCGAAGACTACCGCGCCCACGGCGTGCTGGAATACTGGCTGGTGGACCCCCTCGCCCGTTTGGTGGAGCAGTACCGCCTCGACGCCGAGCATCAGTACGAGCTGATTCTCAAATCCGGCAACGGTCCCATTCGTTGTCAGGCCATCCCTGGCTTTGAGATCCGCATGGAGGCGATCTTCGATGCGGCAGTGAACGTGGAAGAGCTGGCAAGGGTGCTGGCAGGGTAGGGACGAGCGAAGCAGCCCTGCGACGGGGCTTTGCTCTTGATGATTATCATAATCCTCGTGTGCTGTCAACTCCCCAATGGTGGGTGATCGCTGCATCTGTGAACGCCCCTCCGCGTTGGAAGCACAAATAGCCACTTGAGCGACCACTGAGTGAGCCAATATGAACAGGGGCTGACCAAAGTGCCTGATACCCTTATACCTTATTTCCCTTATCCCTTATCCCTTATTTCCCTTATCCCTTATCCCTTATCCCTTATCCCTTATCCCTTATCCCTTATCCCTTATCCCCTTATACCCTTTGGCTGGGCAGACCAGCACCAGCTGAGGCCGCCAAGCGTCAGTCAAAGCGCCCCAACGCTCGGGTCAGGTCGCCTTTGACTTGTGGGATTTGCACCCGGTTTTTGAGGCGGCGGGCATCATAGGGGACCTCTTGCAGCAAGTAGGTCTTGAGCTCATGCACGTGCAGAACCTGATCGGCATTGACATCGGCCTTGCCAGCCACGGCCTGTAGGAAATGATAGGTGAAGAGCGAATGCTGCTCGGCGCGGTTCCAGGTAGCCACCTGATCCAGGTCTCCCGCCGTGAAGAGCAATACTTTTTTATCTTCCCATTCGGGACGGCGAGAACGAATCCGCACGGTGGACATATCGCGCAGCAGGTTGCCGCTGTCGGCTCCTCCACTAAAGCAGGCATCGAGAATGACGATCAAGCGCCGAAAAGGAATCTGAGACAAGTTTTCATACAGGCGATGCAGCGGATAGCCTGTAAAAGCCAACAAGGAAGGGTCCGCGTCGGAAGGGATCAGGTATGGCTCTCCGGTTTCAGGGTCAGGGGCACCATGGCCGCTGTAATACACGATGAGATCGGTTTGGTCGGGACGAACCAGATTATGCAAACGGGCTGAAGGGCTGTGCTCGGCTCCGAAGAGCCTGCGCATATCGGCCAGGGTGGCTTGCCCATAATGAACGACGTTGCCGGGCCGAACGCCCCACGCCTGGGTGAAGAGGGCATGCATCGCCATCGCATCGCGATGCGCAAAGGCCACCGGCGGGACGTCGCCATGTTCGTAGCTCTGATTGCCGATGACGACCGCCAGGGCATCTTCGCTCAGGTCGAGCGACAGGGGGCGCAGTGGCACACTAGGCAGCAGGGCCGAGTCAATGAAAGTGGTCGGCTGGGACCGCTCTGGCAAGGGAGTCAGGGTGATGGGTGTCCTGTAGCGGTCGAGCATGGTCGGCTCAGGGACAGGCGCTCGTTTCAAATCAATGAAAGCGCTCTTGCCCTTTTGCGCCCAGGTGGGCAGCAGCAAAAACGCAAGCAGAAGGGTAAGGATGATTTTCATAGTTACAAATAGCTAAAAGTGAGCGTTTGTTGCCAGGTACGATCGCGGTCATCGCGCAGCCGTATCTGATAGCTGACATATTTTCCGTCGGGAATACCATGGTTCAGGCGGAGCGAAAAGGTGCCACAACTTTGTGCATAAGACCCGTAGCCTTCGGTGCACGATACCAGGTCTGGGGTTATCGTCTTCTTCCCTGGCACTTCTCCAACATTGATAGAGAAGGTGGCAGGGCTGACCACGTTGGGATTCGACGCGCTGAATTCTGCCACGACGCCTGTGGTCCCTTGATCTCCCCGATTGCTCACGCTAAGGTTGTAATAGACCGGCACCGTCCCGGAATAGGTACCATTGGGCAGATATCCCCTGCTGACCGCGATCTCCAAATCTGGCGCGAGCGGCGCTGTTGGCGCCTGATCGTCTGGCTCGTGGTCGAGGGGTTCTAGGTTCCACTTGACGCAACTGCTCAGACTGAGGCCCATCATCAGGCAAAAAAGCCATAAAGGTCGCATGTTATTCATATGGTAGTGTTACAAGTTAGCATCTCGAAAGGTTAGAAACCCAAAGGTGCAGCCAGCCCGTCAAAAGCGATATTGTAGGCCAAGACCGCCAATGCCTGCTTGCACCTGCAAGGAGGAGGATCGTTGGCGCTGATTCTTAGCGCCTTTCCACAAGGCCCATCCCAGATCAGTCAACCAAATGGCTCCCCCTATGCCCATGAGGACCAGGCCCCGCTGGTTGAGGCGATTGGCGCGCGCATATTTGCTAGTAGTCGGAAAGTCCGAATACTGTTGGTATTCACGTTGCCCACTCTGGTAGTTCGCCAGTCCAACGCCCATGAAGGTGTAAGCAGCCAGCGTGATCAGGACATGGTGCGATTTGCGCTTAGTAGAAACCAGATTGCTACCCAAGCCAGGCACCAAGAGCGAGGCCAGGGCATGGCGCATGCCTGCGGGATTGGGATCGTACACCACCGAGTCGATTTCAACCACCGCACGGAGCATTGACGGCGCTCCGCGCAGGTCGGGTAGGGCATTTTCCCACGTCACCGTGTGTATGACGTGCGACTCCACGATAGGCATGGCGGTATCTCCCTGCCAGTGAGCAGGCGCAAACTGCATCCGGCGGCCACTCGAATCCTCCCGAGCCATTCT
>CAYVAP010000187.1:0-7999 GCA_964449365.1 uncultured Bacteroidia bacterium | reverse complement strand
TAACTCGATTCAGTGGCTTTTTATAGCTACCAACCGAAAACGTGATAGTCAGGAATCGTTTACCCCATTCCCATCCGGATCAATAAACCGAATCGGATTCCCCATGGTGTAATTGAAAGGCGACCAAGCCAAGTAGTCTCCTGCGAGCGCATCCACCCCATTCCACCTCCCAATCCTCGGATTCATCATCCTCGCCCCATAGTCATACCATCCCAGCCCCAGCTCGTCTTGCAGCTCCTTGCCGTCCTCCAGAGGCGGATCTTGATTGTACAAATGTACATTGCTGGCCGCAGCCTGCCAAGCGCCGTCGCTTATCCTGAGGCCATGCAACGCCGCCAGCGTTGAAAATGGCAACATGCGCGGCCACGCGAACTTCCTCCAATCCAAGCAATTGCTGCCACCTCACTTAGCGGCAAAAGGCATTATCAGCCGGATCGCGCCAATTTTCCACCGACAGTCCGGCGATGCGGCCCAGGTGCTTGACGTTATTGGTAACCAAGGTCAATTGGTGGGCCAGGGCGGTGGCGCCAATGAGCAGATCGAAATCTGGGATCAATTGCCCCGTACGTTGCAGACGAACCTTTTCTTGGGCGAAAAATGGAAAGCAGGGCGAGATCAGCAGTACCTGAAACAACTGCCCCATCTGCACTACCTCAGCCAGATGTTGGTTGCGTCGCTGGCTCTTCTCTGCGCCGAAGCGTAGCTCTAGCAGGGTAATTTCTGAGATGGCACAGGTAGCGGTGCCCACCGAGCGGATTTTTTCTTTGATCCCATGCTGCTGTTTGAGCAGTGAGATGCAGATGTCGGTATCGAGTAAGTAAGCCATCAGCCGTCCAGGTCAATGGGCCGCTGACTGAGGGAGCGCGCCTGCATCAGGTCATCCGAGAGGCTATCGGGCATATCCTGCCAGGCGCCCGCCAGGGTATCGAGGAGGTGCTCCGGATCAGGCTTAGCCTGCGCATGGGCCGCCTGAACCTCTGCCGAGAGACGGGCCAATAGGGCAAGCTTCCACTCGAAGCGCAGGGGTGCAATGAGGCGCAGGAGGGTGGACAAGACCATTTCTTTCATAGCGGGACGAATTCAGCCACTGGCTCTCTAACATACGGGAAATTACCCCTTAAGATTAAGCGTCAATGGGGGAAACTTCATTTCCCCTCGACCTGATCACTGAGAACCGAAAGCTGAGCACACCACCCCAGCCCCAACTCATTTCCGATTCTCGGAATCTTCGACTTGCAGGGTCTCGGCCACACCATCCCCATCGCTATCGCCAAACATCACGCGGGTTGCCGAGGTGGTTCAAACACCCCTCTTAAGGGTTGCGAACCCTCAGGAGGGGTAAAAGCGCGGCCTTCCTCGTGCTGGGCAAGCACCGCTTCAGGACCAAGAGCAAAACGCCCGGCTGGACTACGCACGGGCTAGCACACGGTCCCGACCGATCTCATGATCAGTCGGGACAGATGGCTTGGGAAGGCAGGCGATCAGAGACCATTCCGTGCCAGAGGCGAAGTCTCGTGTCAGCTTAGGGAAATGAAGCTAGCGATCAGAATAGAGTGTATCAACCGTCCATTCTCCTGAGCTACGACTCAAGCTAAAATTTAGCATCGCCTTATGATCATTTTCTCCATACACAGAGTATCTGAACTTCGCACTGCCGGTTCCATCAGATCTAGTACTTAACTCACCTGTGACAAGCCAGCCAAACTTCTCTATTTGGCCTAATTCCTCTCTTAATAGCATATTTTTCTGCGCATATTCCTTCGAAACTTCATATGCCAACGAGCTTTTCATGTCGTTCATTACAAAAATGAAGAAATAAATAATAACACATGCTAGAGTGATAAATATTATCAGAAACCTCTTTGCCATATCTATTACGGATTTTGGTTGAGTGAAGGTTGGTTGTTGAATTGGATAGAAATGCTGAGCCCAATGCCTAGAGAAACTCCGAGCTTAATTTCTGTACCGTTATTATTATTTCCATCACCGTTATTCTCTCTCCTAACGGCGAGGGGACCCAATGTCCCTTCTGCTTTTGATTTTTCGCTTCCTCGTATAGGGGTCAATGTTAGACCATCTTCACCACGTCCAGTAGCTGCATCAAAACTTCTTTCAACACTACCTCCAGCAATACTTACCCCTACCCCTACCCCTGCACTTTGTTTGACAGTTACCTGGCCATCTCCATCAGCAATATCTGAAGAGGATTTTGTTTCCACTGCTCCATCGTCTCCACCTGTTCTCTCGTATTCTGCCTTTAGTACGGAAACACTACCAAGGTTGATTTCCACTCTTACATCGTTGACCTCTCCACCTACTTGGGCACCTAAAGTGATCTCCCCCTCAACCTTGAAGGCATGATAATTCTCCCCAATCCAGTCAATGCCATCTGATACAGCATCCGTAAATGGTTTGGTAACCTTGGTAACAGCTTGTTGTGCTCTTTCCGCAAAAGAAGGAGGGTCTGCTTTCTGTAAACCCCACAAATCTATGTGGGCGACAGGTTCATTTTCAGCATAATTGAAGGTCGTTACATGTGGGAACTGATCTGCAATTGGGTCAACCCCTGTAAAGCGGCCTAATACTGGATCATACATCCTAGCCCCATAGTCATACCACCCCAGCCCCAGCTCATTTCCGATTCTCGGAATCTTCGACTTGCAGCTCCTTGCCGTCCTCCAGAGGCGGATCTTCGATTGTACAAATGTACATTGCTGGCGGCGGCCTGCCAAGCGCCGTCGTTCATCTTGGCTCCCGACGTCCAGGTGTTCCGTCGGTCGTAAGGGGTAGTAATGGTCCGTGTTGAGCAGCGCGAAATTCCGTGTACGGGACGGCACCTCAGGGTTGCCATTGCCAGCGTTGTCGCCGAAGGCGACATGGATGCTTAGCCTTGGGCCTCTTCCCTGGTTCTCGCCTTGGGTGAGGTTGCCGCTGGCATCGTAGGGGTAGTCGACTCTGCGGTTAGTTCCGTCCTCAAGCTGGGGATGAGAATGTATGCTTCTTTTTTTAGGCAAAGTATGCTAACTTAACTGGAAAAGCGAAGCTCCCTGTGAATACCGACCACATCCACCCCTACCGCCAAGCCTTCGAAGCCGCCGCCCACGAAGAGCAGGGCGTCGAGTTCTGGTTTGCTAGAGACCTGCAAGTCCTATTTGGCTACACCGAGTGGCGTAACTTCCTACGCGTGGTAGAAAAAGCTACCGAAGCCGCTCAAAACAGCGATCAGAGCACCGAGGATCATTTTGTAGGCGTCAACAAAATGATCGAGTACGATTTTGCCTGATGCATATCTGCTTCACCAACCGTATAACCAACCTCCAAATGGCCAAAAAGCAAACCATCAACGTCGAGGGTACCGAGGTTACTCTCAGACAGTTCGACCAGCAGGACTACATCAGCCTCACCGACATGGCCAACTGGGACAACGATCCCAATGCCCGCTCCCGCATCCAGTCTTGGCTCAAAAATGGTAGTACCGTGCGCTTCCTAGAGCTATGGGAGCGGCACAACAACCCTGATTTTAATTACAGTCAAATGGATGTAATTAAAATGCGCATCAGCGAGAATGCCTATGTCCTAACGGCCAAAAGGTGGATAGAAGAGACCAACGCCATCGGCATACAGGCCAAAGCAGGGCGATATGGAGGCACTTATGCCCACCGGGACATTGCCTTTGAGTTTGCGACGTGGCTCAGCCCCGAGTTTAAATTTTTCCTCATCCGCGAGTTCCAGCGCCTCAAGGCCGAGGAGGCTTCACGAGACCAACTCGACTGGTCCTACCGCCGCTTCCTCTCCAAGGTCAACTACCGCCTACACACCGACGCCATCAAGGACCACTTGCTACCTAAGCTCGAAGCCACCCAAGGCGGTCCATGGCTCGTCTATGCCGATGAAGCCGACTTGCTCAACGTCGCCGTCTTCGGCCAAACCGCCAAAGCATGGCGCGAGGCCAACCCCAAACTCGCCACCTCCAGCAATATGCGCGACCACGCCGACCTCATACAGTTAAACGTCCTCGCCAACCTCGAAAGCCTCAGCTCCGTCATGATCGAGGCCGGGACCAGCAAGGAAAAGCGGTTTGAGATGCTGCGCAAGACGGCGATCTCGCAGTAACAGCGGCTGAGCTTGCATGCGGGGCTTAAGGGGCTGGAGGGGTAGGTGCGCGGGGATATGACCTTCAGGGATGAAAAAGCCCCGCACCCGCGAGGGTTTTGACTTTTGCAGCCCGGGCCGGATTATCAAAGAGCCGCCTTCCTGTCCGCCTATGGTGGAAGTAGGACGCACTAGCCCGCACACAGGCAGGAAATTCGGCTCAGTGGAGAAATGGAGCTATCATACGCCTTTTAACCCCCTACTCGTCATATTTACGTTTCATCTCTAACCAGGACTCAAAAGAATTTGATTGCCATTCCCCGTACTCCCAAAACCGTATATCGTCCAAGTTGTAGGGACAAGTCTGTACTGACTGCGCTAAATCAAAGTCGGCATAGTAATACAAAAACATTTGTTCCAACAAATCCATTGGCCTGGCATAGCTAGAACCGCCAGTGGCAACAGATGGATTTGAAAACCACAAAAATTCACGTGTATGGCTGTCTGTACAGTTCTTACATAAGTACACCGTTCCATCATACCGATCCTCCAATGTATCCGAAGGGAGTCTTTCTTTTCGCACCATCAAAAAAGCTGCACTTCTGTCTCCTTTAGGGGATTTGAGGATCTTACCAATTCTATAGTCATGCGGACTTATAAAACTCCTATGCGCGCGAAAGGGGACGATAGCATGCGTACGTAGAATCTGAAATACAGAATCATAGATGAGGCTATCCTTCAACCGTTCCTCTCCTTCAGAAAGATTGATATACTCAAACTCTTCAGGTGTACTGTAATGGTTGTTGGTACAAGCCGTTACAAAAAGGGCGCAAATGACAAAAATGTAGATATATTTTACTATTGAAGTTTCCATTTATTCCTCCTCTTTTACTAGCTCCCATCTTTCCTTTTGGGAGTTCCAAGTATAGGTTCCTGCTGCCAAACCTTGAATGTTCTGCAGAAATCCTGGTAGCAAGTGGGTGGATTGGTTTTCATTAGTCTCTGCATAAGCCCCAGGTTGAATTTGGTTGGCTAGCCATTTATACTCCCCATCGACTCCTTCTTGTTGAGTATTTCGAAACTGAGCGGTGGGGATTTCTGGATCCGCAGGAATACTTCCGGCCTGGTAAGGATCAAAATTAACGATCAACTCGAGTACCTCTTTAGGATCTATTCTTTTTGCTCTTAGATATTGTTTTAGGGCTAAAACGTACCCATGAGCATGAGCTGTCCCCATACTGTGGGAAATAACCTTGATACTCTCATTAATCGCACCTGTCCCATCAGTGATTAGGGAAAGTATCCATTCTGCATCAAACTTTCCCTGTTCGTAACCATCATTATATCTAAAAGAAGCACTACCTGCTCTTAAAACCCCACTGAACCCGTGATTCGATTTGAGCCGAATGATCCATCCCGGTAGATCGCATCATAGTCTTTAAACTCAGCCATTACCTTCGTATCAAACCTGCTGTCCTTCCAGTAATCCCTGGTACCCCTCCGATTTGGGAACATAGAGTTGGTAGTTGAATGATTTGGATAGCGATACCAATGGGGTAAATATCCTGATGCCCCTTCCCCAGTGTCGTTACCATTGATAAATATTACAAGCCTACCGTCTGGGTCTACTGCGTTTATTGGAGTATTAAGAGCATATGCATACGGGGCTGAAAAGTCATACTTTTCCCCCAACGCATCCACCCCATTCCACCTCCCAATCCTCGGATTCAGCATCCGCGCCCCGTAGTCAATCCACCCCAGCCCCAATTCGTCTTGCAGCTCCTTCCCATTATACCGGTGCTGATTCGGCGGAGCCGCCACCAGCCCGCCCGGCGTCTTCATGTAAAGCCTTCCGGCTTCACGGGGATAAACTCCAGCATAGTAATGATCCTGCTGCAGGATTTCCGGACTCCCATCCTCATCCAGGTCCTCGAAAGTCACGCCGGGCGACGCTTGGGGCCCCCTTCCCCCAAGCGCTTGCGAATGATCCCTCAGCACATACTCATAGACCATCTCTCCATACACCGGGCGCAGGCGGCCTTCAGCATAGGCGATGAAGGCGATCTGCGGGCGGCCGCTTGCGTCGGGGTAGCTAAGGTCATCGATCAGGCTGCTTCATTGCCCTAAATCCCCCTTCTCCTTTTTGTTGGGTAACACCAGCTCGACTTGGTCATCCAGCCCCTGAAAGTCCTTGAGGTTGAAAGTCAGCAAATCTGCCTCGACCTGACTGGCAGTAGCCAGAATCAATGCATCTGGAAGTTTGATTTTTCTCTTTTTCCGATAGGCAATGGCTCGCTGCGCCATCTCCATATCCAGGTTGAGCGTGGAGATCTGGGCTAGAATGGCCAGTACGGCTGCCTCTTCTGCTTCGTCTTCGAAGCGATAACCGGCTACCTCCACATAGCTGATGATAGACACATACAACGATGAATAGGAACGCATCAAATGCTCCAGGTCCAATTCTCCTTTGGAAGCGTAGATGATGACATTGCTATCGAGCAAGCCGCTTTTGGCGTTAGTCCCACTCATCGCGAAGGCTTTTTTGCCAGGCCACGGGGTCGTCGATCCAGCGAAAAACACGGGTAGCTTCTGCCTGCTGTATGGCCAGGCGCAATGCCTCAGGGTTGTAGTTCTGTGGTGGTGGGGCGGGGAGCGGCTCCATTTGAATACTCACTGGCACTTGTTTCTCCTGCAATTGCTGCAGGAGGGGCTGTAGCCACGCCATTTCCTCGGGTGATTGAAGCTGTATGGTGATGATCATTGTTTACAAATATACGGGATAAGGTACGAATTCCCCATCATACCCCCAAACCAAAGAAGAAGTTGAGGCACCTTTCTAAAAGCCCTGCCTACCTCAGCCTGCTCTGTGTCCTCACCAACCTGGAAAGCCTTATGTGGGTGAGGATCGAGGCAGGGACCGCCGAGGAAAAGCGGTTTAAACTGCTGTGGAAGGGGGTAATTTCGTAGTGGGTACATCCCGGTGAAACCGGGGATCGAAGGCTGAATTTGCATGAGGAGCTGGGGGAGAAGGGGGAGTAGCTCAAGGTGCCTGGCATCGCCGTACTTGATCCCGTAAAACACTTGTGTGCCACGAACTTTGGCTCATCCGTTCCTTGATCACCAAGAGGTACTCATGCATGTAGCTCATCCTGCTCGACATTGACCAGGGATTTGCGTATCTTGACTTCCATCAGTTCCTTCACTTCGTCTAGGTCGTTCGGGACGGGTGTATCGAGCGGCAATAGCTCAGAATGATGCTCTCGGCGTTGGCCAGCGTCATCCGCTGGATCATCCGCATCAGGACCGCTTCCAATGATATCAGAAGCAATGGATTGCCCGAAGGGCTTCATTCAACATTGGCTAGTCAACAATACCACGTTTCACTTCGTGCTACGGTTAGACGGACCGTTGTGGCAGCTTAAGAATCGCTGGCAAACGAAATGGTCAAAAAAAATCAAGCTATTATGACACTATTCGAATTTTTGTTGACAATTCATGTTATATTGGGTGGAACGGGGCTTTTACTTGGGGCATTTGTCATGTTCTTAAAAAAAGGGGACAAACGGCATAAGCTACTAGGCAATGTTTTTTTTTACTCGATGCTTGGTACAGGTATTTTTGCAATAGCGCTGTCCTATTTACATCCTAGTCGGTTTTTGTTTATTACCGCTGTATTTACGATCTACATGGTAATGACGGGCAAAAGGTATTTGAAAAAGAAAAAAGTGAGCGACGTTACAATATTCGATTGGCTATTGACTGTGATAATGTTTGTATTTGGTATCGCATTCATTGGACTTGGAACATCAGGCATGGTTGAAAGCGATTATTTTGGAATTGTTCTTATTGTTTTTGGTTGGTTAAGTTTATTGTTTGTTTATCAGGATTACCGAAACTTTAGGGGACA
>CAYVAP010000186.1:0-8001 GCA_964449365.1 uncultured Bacteroidia bacterium | reverse complement strand
CTTATACCTTACACCTTACACCTTATACCCTATTCCCCTGACCGTTCATATAGGATAGCTCCAGGCCATCTTGGAGGAAAGGAAGAGTACTTCTACGTGGTTCATCCCACGTTTTTTAGCCGCTGCATGGTCTTCCTCCCGTGCTGCCGACGGGACAGAGCCTCTAAGACTAGGGCTGTCCGACGTACTGCGACGTCGGACAGCCAGTTGTATGCGCTCTGCCTTTATTTCCTCCGTGGCCCTTATACGCCTTACACCCTCTATGCTAATCGGGCTCTGTGGCTATTGAGAGAAATTGCCCAGGTCTAGGCCGGGAATATTGGGCATCATGCCTTTGGTAGCCCCTTCCAGCTCTTCCCGACCGCGCACTTCAGCCTTGTCGAGGGCCTTGTTGACAGCGGCGGTGATGAGGTCGACCATGATCTCGGGATCGTTTTTGTCGATGATGTCGGGATCGACCTCGATCTTCATGATCTTGCGGTTGGCGTTAGCCGTAACGCGCACCATTCCACCGCCGGCCTCAGCATCGACGATGATGTCGTCGAGTGAGTCGCGGACCTCTTTCAGGCGATCTTGCATCTCCTGAAACTTACCCATCATATCAGAAAGGTTGAACATAATCTTTACTGTGATTGAATGCTTGTATAAGCCTTGCGGCAAAACTCGGATCTAGCCGATTGGTAGGCAAGGACTTGTTTGAATCAACGAAAATCGTTTGGCGAAGGTTTGAGAGGCTCTCGACCGGGCTGGGCTACCGCCAGATAACGAAAAGCCCAGCACCAGCGCACCCGATGACTGCCAGGGCTGTCCTGAAGCAGTTGCTCCAATTCGGGGCGTGTGAATCCTCGCCGTACCGAGAGCATGCCGTCGTGCCGAATCATGGGCGAGGCCCCCATCACGCGCGAAGCCAACCCAAACAGTGCCCAGGGCAACCAGTGCCGCTGCAAATCGGAGATCACTAGGCCCTGACGGCACATGCGCAGGTAGGCTGGCAGCAGTTCCCGTAATTGCTGGTGTGAAAAATGATGTAGCACCAGGCTACAGGTTACCACGTCGAAGCGCCGCGCCAGGAAGGCTGGGCTACAGATGTCGGCTTGCTCGAAAGAGATTTCAGGAAAATCGCGGGCTTTTTCGCGGGCGTAGGCTACCACGTGAGGATTCGCATCAAAGCCAACCAACTGCAAAGATACCTTAGCGACCCGCGCCCAGCGGGCCATTTGCTGCAGGCTCTCGCCCCCACCACAGCCCAGATCCGCCAGCAAAAAAGGCTCTTGCGGCCTGGGAAGATCTGCTAGTAGAGTACGCACCCCCCGCCAGGCTTGCCCTCCGCCCAAGAAGCGATTGACCACCGCCAATTGATCCAAGGTCTGGCGCATGGTATCGCCTCCTAGATCAAGATCATCCATCCATTCCGGCTCATCGGCCCGCACACGAAAATCAGGAAGCCAGGTAGACATGCTAGTGAGGAAAGTTCGAGTTCCTAGTGCTTCGAATTCGAAATTCGAAATTGAAAGTAAATATAGCCGCTTGGCGCGGCCAATGAGTGAGCCAATATGAACGGTAGGTAAACGCTGTGCCTGACCACCTTGTACCCTTACACCCCTGACCGTTCATATAGGTGAGCATGTGGCGAGAGGCTTCGTTCCAAAAGCATTATCCTTCAAAGTGGTTGAATGGGAGAGTGGTTGATTGATTGAATGGCCTGGTTATCAATAAGTGATCGTGTCTTACCACGCTACAATCAGACTACTGGACATCATCCATTCAGACAGAGTCTCAAGATTCACAGGATCATAAGCACCTGAAAGCTATCTTGTTAATCTTGTTCCATCTTGTCCATCTTGTCTAAAAAACGAATGCGCCAAAGGCTCATGTCCAGTAGTATGCTCTACAATCCTTACGCCACGTAGTATAGAGGCAGCATTCGCTGGTCAAGCTAGCAAAAAAAGTCGTACCTTTTGAATAAGTCAGAGGTCCGATCCAGGGCAAAAGCATCTCCAAGAAGTAGAATATATTGGGGTAAAAATTAGCTATGAACCCTAAAAAGGATCGGAAACGCCGCTGCGAACTTTTCGGCTGTGCGTAAAATGGTGCAGAATCTTCTGCTCAACTTCAAAGCCAAAAAAGCCAGCGTGCACCGGAAGCGAAAGTTAGCCGCCAGAAACCCGAAATTCAGAGACCAAATAATCCAAGGCGCGTAGATGCCTTTGCCCTGCAAGTTCAACCCGGACGTTTGGTAGGGGATGCTAGGCCGTGGTATATTGCCGGGCCAAATTCGATGACGCAACAAATTCACCACATGAAACGAATTTTTCTGCTTGGGCTAATGGGGCTGCTGTTGTGGCCTGTGGCCACAGAAGCGCAGCCCCGCCGCTTCAATCTCTCGTTGCAGGCGGGATATCAATACAAGTTTCTCAATCCACGTCCTTTCAACTTCGCGCTGGATAGCCTCGCCAATCTGGCTTATGGTACGCCCGCAGACGAGTTTGAGCGCATTCGCTGGACGCCAGGCCCCGTGGCGGCCATCGGCTTTCACCGCAGGCGCATGACCATTCGCTTGCTTGGCAATCAGTTCGTGGGGACTAGCGACTTTCTGGGGCCCGATAGCTTGGGCGTCGAGACCCAACGCGAAGCCCGCATCGATGGGTGGAACATCGGCGTAAGCCTCGACGGACAATTGATCCCGATCGGAGACCTCGGAGGCGTCTATGTCGGGGGGGCGTTTCAGGTCAGCCAGATCAATACCTACCTGCGACGTGCAGCTAGCGGGGAAACGCTACCCGAATTTGAGCGGGTGAGCAGGCGTACCAAGCCCAGCTTTAGCATCATGCTGCCCTTTCGCTTTCGCCCTATTCCTCGGTTGGAGTTTTCCCTGGAGCCTTATTTTCAAGTGTTTTTTTCACCTACGCGCTTTGATGCATTCAGCAGCGCTCTCAACGGCGAAGCCCTGAGCGAGACCAGAAGTGGGAAGCTCATCGGTGAAGTCGATCACTTTGGCACCACCTTGCAGGTGATCTTTTATTTGCTCCCAGAATGATCAACGGGCTTTGAGGCCGCTGATGGCAGCCTGCGGATCGGCTGCTTTGAATACATAGCTGCCCGCTACCAGCACATCAGCCCCGGCCTCGATCAAGGCTGGAGCCGTGGCTCGATCCACCCCTCCGTCGACCTCGATGAGGGGCCGCTGCTCCATTTGGTCGATCCGCTGGCGCAGGGTGCGAACTTTGTCCAGTACGTAGGGGATGAAACTTTGCCCCCCAAAGCCAGGGTTGACGGTCATCAGCAGCACGATGTCGCAAAGGGGCAGCACGTAATCGAGCACCGTCAGGGGGGTGGCCGGGTTGAGGGCCACGCCTGCTTGGAGGCCCAGTTGGCGAATGGCACGGAGGCTGCGGTCGAGATGGGGGCTCACCTCGGCATGGATGGTCAGATGGTGGGCTCCTGCTTGGGCAAAATCTGCCAGGTAGCGGTCGGGCTGCTCGATCATGAGGTGTACGTCGAGCGGCTTGCGGGCATGAGGGGCCATGGCCTCGATCACCGGCAAGCCAAAGGAAATATTGGGTACGAAGTGGCCATCCATCACATCACAGTGAATCCAGTCGGCTTCGCTTGTTTCGATCATACGAATGGCCTCGCCCAACTGGGCAAAATCCGCAGCCAATACGGAGGGGGCGATGAGGGGAGATAGGAAGGAGGGCATGTGAGGGGTTGCGGTTCGTAGGAAACATAGCCGCTGAATGCGGCCGTGAGATTCGTAATTCGTAATTCGTAATTCGAGATTCGTAATTTAAGGTGTTGTTGGTCCGTATCTGATACGAATTTCGGGTGGTCAATTACTTAACTCCCCTTGAGAAATACATGCCTCTTACCCGGGGCATAATCAGGTACAGCAGCAGCAAAAAGCACAGAATGGCCAGGCCGATATTGACCGCGATGGATTCGAGGACCGGGTGTTCGCTAGCCAAATGGGGTTGGGTGGTGGTTTGCTGCCAGTAAGCCTCCAACTCCTGGCGCAAGCGGACAGCCAGGGCAGTAAAGCCTGCGGTGAGCAGGGTGAGCAGGCCCACGCATGTGAGCCAACCAAACAGGGTGTGTAAACGTAGCCCAATGCCTATAATGACCATGGCCAGGGGAAGGTTGATGGCCGCGAGATCTTCGCGAAATACATCAAACCCTCCGAAAAGGGGAATCCAGTGGTTGGCGTAAATGGGCCAGTCAAATATTCTACAGATCAGCACTACCCCCAGCATACCACCCCCGATGACCAACAAAAAGCCGCTGGCAGCGGCCACGAATCGCTGGTCGGAGGAAAACATGTCAGGCTCCCTGGCGTACATCGGCAGATAGGACGTTCGAAATCGGTTATTTAAGCTAAGGCAAGCTAGTCAAAAATCACGATACCAGACAAGGAGAGACCACGGCAACCTCAGCGACTATGTTCCGGCTTTGGCTCGGGTTTGCTTATTCCTGCTTAATTTGGATTAAATCTAAATAAGTTCTAACATTGTAACTCCCTGGCAGTCTTATCGACAGTAGAGCTGCGAGGCTACCGATCATCATACTGGACATAATCCCTTGTAGCGCTTATTTTTTGACAGGCTGGAAAGGATAAACAAGATTAACAGGATGGCTTTCAGCTGCCTGTTATCCTACAAATCCTGAAATTCTGTCTAAATTGAACAACGGTGTCTAGTAGCATGACCACCCATTCGGGCTAAAGTCTTCATTGACGCTATTAGTTAGGAATATCCTGCATGAATCCAATCAACATCCTCATTGCGGACGCGGCCTTCTTAGTGCGGATGGGAATCAAGTCGGTACTAAGTGGCTATCCACACCTGCGAGTGGTGGAAGAGGTAAGCAATGGCAGCGAATTAAAGGAGCGATTGGACCGTCAGCGGCCTGATGTGGTAATTATGGATTACAACGCGCCCTTGGCTTTTGAGCTCGAAGATGTGCAATACCTCTCCGAACATGCCCCCGAAAGTGGTATCCTGGTAATCTCATCCGACCTCAAGCGTCAGGAGGTGTTGCAGGTGCTAGAATGGGGCGTCAAAGGATTTCTCCTCAAAGAGTGCGATCAAGCCGAAATCGTGAGCGCCATCAGCTCGGTAGCGCGCAAGGAAAAATTCTTCTGTGGCAAAGTGCTGGACATCGTTTTGGAGCGGCGATCCCAGTCTCTGCCTGGCAGCGGCGAGGCGTGTCAGCCCACCCGCCTCACCGAGCGCGAAACGGAGATCGTCAAGCTCATGGCCGAAGGCCACTCTACCCAAGATATTGCCGAAAAGCTCTCTCTGAGCGTCCACACCATCTACACCCACCGCAAAAATATCATGCGTAAGCTGGGCGTAACTACCGCCGCCGAGGTGATCCTTTATGCCTTCAACACCTCGCTAGTTTCGGCGTGATGGATTCGGAAGGGAAAAAATGGCCAGATGCGATTCGTCATCAAGCATTCGGAATGTCCCTTCTCTCCCCCCTTTCCTATTGTCAGACCGACCTGCTGACCCCCACGCGGGTACATCGGCTCTCTCGCTTTGCCCAAGCTCCTGCCGAGGTATGGGTGAAGCGGGAAGATGAATCAGGCTTTGGCCTCTCAGGCTGCAAAAAGCGGAAGTATGCCTCCCTGTTGCCCTACCTAAAGCAGCAGGGACGAGCAGTGGCGCTCATTGGGGGCAGTCATTCCAATCATATCGTGGGCCTGACGCAGTTGCTGCGCGAAGCGGGATGGCCTTTGCGCCTCTATTTGAAAGAAACCCACGCGCCTCGCCTGAGTGGCAATGGCCTGTTGCGGCATCTGCTCACCTGCGAAGCAGAGATCCGCTGGGTATCAGCCACCGCATGGCCGGAGGTAGAAGCCCTGGCCCAGACCGAATGCGCCGATCATGTGATCGTGCCTGAGGGCGGAACTCATCCGGCGGCGCTGCCAGGTGCCTGCACTCTCTGGCTGGACCTGTTGCGGAACGAGGTCGAGCATGGGATCCAATTTGATCATTTATTCATCGACAGCGGCACTGCTCTGATCGCAGGGGCTTTGCTCGGCATGAAGCAACGCGAGCGGCCCCAAACCACCCTACACGTAGTGCTTACCGCAGGCGATGAAGCCTTTTTCTTCCAGCAATATGCCCGCTTTCAGCAGTGGAGCGAAGTATGGCTAGGCGAGGCTTTTCCCGCACCGGAGCACTTGCATCTACACCCACCTGCTACCGCCCGTGCCTTTGGTAGCGTCAATGCCACCATTCGCCGCGAGGTCAAGCACCTGGCTAGTACGCATGGCCTCCTTTGCGATCCGGTGTATACCGCCAAGTTGTTTTATACTGCCAGGCAAGTGATCGAAGCCAAGGCCCTGACCGGTAGGGCGCTGATCGTACACAGCGGGGGTGGGACTGGCTTGATGGGGTTCTCCGATGGGTGGTAGCTCACGCTTCTCGCTCGGTTATCGCTGCCCCGGAGCCACCACGCTGATGGTCAGCCCGGCTTGCAAGGCCAGGCCGTAGGCACGATCGGGTATCAGCAGGCCGCTGAGGTTGTCGGCAGAGAAGAAAAAGCGACCGATCAACTGCTCGCCCAGGCGCAGGTTGAGTTGGCTGTAAAGGCCGAAGCCATAGCGATCCTGGCCGCCGAGAAAGCCATTGACCCCCACCAGGCCGATGCGCCCAAAGTGCCGCTGGTAGCCCAAGTTGATCAAGGCTCCCTCCAGGCCGGATGGCACCCAGCCATAATGTACTGAGCCTACAACTACATCGCTGCGAGATAGCTGATATTGCGCCCCGAGGTGGGCTTGAGCAGGGAGGGCCATAGTCAGGTTTCCGTCTACGGAATCGGCCCAGATCTGGTCGATGAGGGAATCGGGGCCACCCAATTCCAGTCCATCGTCGAGGTTTGCGTCGAGGGCATCGACGATTTCGAAGCCTTCATAGCGCAGGTCAAAGGCTGCCTCGCGTAGGTCGCCTTGCCAGTTGAGCTGGCCCAGGTCGAGGATGGCAGCTTGCAGGGTGAGTCGGCGATTGAGCTGTACTACCCCGCCGAGGTCCACGCCAAAGCCCACCCCCGGTGAGCGGCTGCTATTGGTTTGCAAGAAGCGATAGCCGCCTGCGAGGTCCACGTAGCGTCCATTTTTTTCGGTGAAGAGGGAATAGCTCAGATTTTCCCACCCCAGAAATTGACGCCCAGCCAAGACCTTGAGGCGCAGCCCTACCTGCCAGCGCCCGGAGTCACCCACAGCCCCGCCATAAGCCCCTGCCAGCGAATACTCCTGGTAGGTAGCCAAATGGCCTTGCAAATCTTGATCGGCAATGGTTTCGCCGGCGTAGCGTGCGTTGCCGTAGAGCAGCAGCCCCAAGGTGTTGGGAGAACCTGTCTCCAGGTAGGTCGAGACCCGGTTGCGAAAGCCCAGTCCCAGCGTAACGGGACCCACCAAGGCATTGATGCCGATGGTGAAGTCAGTCCTGAGGTCGAAGCGGTTATGATCACCGAGCGGCGACACCAGGGCCTCTTTGGTAGGCTCATCGATGAAGCTGGGCAAACTTAGCACCTGCCCGATATGGAGCGGGTATATTCCCGCCCGGACATGCAGTCCCCCACCCAGCTCGCCGGGATGCAGCGAGTCGGCCAGCATCCAGGCAGGCTGATACCACTGCGCGTCGAATTGATCGGGGAGAAAGCGGAGATTCAGGCCCATCTGGGCCATGGCAGGCAAAAGCAGGCTGAAAGTAAGCCCCAAAGAAGCTAGGCGTTTGATCATGAAAGCAGGCGATTGGTAATGAGAGCAGTGGTGGGTAGGAATTGACTCGCAGGCGCAATGTTGGCGGCAGCTGAGATGGATCTAGGGAAAGGCGTGCGAACGAAATTCGTAATCAGTAATTCGTAATTGAAAATGCTTCGCATTCGAAATTCGTCATTGAAAGCAAGGATAGCTGCCGGGCGGCCACTAAGTGAGCCAAGAGGAACGGTAGGTAAACGCTGTGCCTGACCACCTTATACCCTTATTCCCTTATACCC
>CAYVAP010000185.1:1153-8012 GCA_964449365.1 uncultured Bacteroidia bacterium | reverse complement strand
GCACAGCCTACTTATACCTTATTTCCCTTATACCCCTGACCTTTCATATAGGTGAATCCATCTGACCGCTTGGCGCGCCCATATGAACGGGATGTACCCCCGCACTCCGTGCGGACCGCCCTTTATATTGGGAGTGCCTCACCAGCCCTTCCGCTGTAACAACCCGTGAGCTGAACTCTCCGCATAAAGGACACGGCAAAATAGTATGCTACGCAATAGTATGCTGCGCAACAATAGGGTAAAAAAACACCAATCCCTATTCTGCTATACCGAGCTGCTTCATCAACGCTTCGGGACCATGCCCCTCGGGGATTCTGCCATAAGTGTGCACAATCTTGTCGTTTTCAACGCTGTAAACGAAATACTCCGCCGGCAAATCGATCTTCTTTCCGGTCGCCTCGGTTGCAGGGACACCAATCCGCTCGGGATAGTCCAGCAGCCCGGTGTGCGTACCCGTGAGGTAGACGGCGATCTTGACCTGATTCCCAGTGGTGTCTTCAATCACTTCGTTGAACTGAAAATCGGGGAAAGCTTGTTTTCTCGCTCGGTGCATGTCAAGCGCATTCTCTTTTTTGATGCTTACGAAAAAGGGCATTCCCTCCATTTTCATCTGGTAATCCTCCGCGATGTGGCTCTCCGCCTGGGCCCAGTCCCCGTTTTCCACGGCGCGCAAATGTTCTTTCACGACATCGAAGGGCCGTACGGTGTTGTTGGCTTCCTGATTAGAGGTGGCTTGATAGGCACTGCAGCCTACGAGCCAAATGAATAGCCATGTGATGGCCAGCAGCTTTAAGGGTCTCATGTTAATATTGTTTTGGTTCAATCGATGCCAAGGTTCAACTCACGTTCTCCCGGATTTTCAACAGGACTTTGCGACAAACTTCGATTTCATCTTCTGGTATGCCCTTCAGCGCGTCTCTGATCGATTGCATGGCGCAGCGGGCCGTGGGCTCCCTGAGCGATTTTCCCTTTTCGGTCAGAAAAACCCTGCGGATTCGGCGGTCATGGGGGTCGTCTTCGCGCTGAACGACCCCCTTTCCCTCCAGGATATCGATCACCCGGGTGACGTTTGCCCGGTTCCGGTCGGTACAAGTGGCTAATTCTGTCTGCTGCAACCCATCGTTTTCCCACAGATGTGCCATTACCCTAAATTGGTCCGGGGTAATCGGCAGCTCGGCTTCTTGCATCAGCCGACTCAAATACCGAAACATCGCCATGTGGGCCGCCCCCAAGTTCCTGCCAAAAGATGTTTCGAATCTAAAAGCCATGCTTAATTGTTAAGTACGCAACAAATTTATGCGCCGCTCTTGGGATGTGCAAGTTTTCTTCATTTTATCAGCATCATTCCTCGGGAGGGTTCTGACGCAGAGAATGGGTCAGAGGCTGGTCCTAGCCCCTGTCATGCTTGAGGGCCTCACCGTCGGCGCGCACCAAGGCCAGGGAGTACTTCCTGCGGGTCGTTTTCTGCTTTCCTGCTCGGTTTCGATTAGCTTTGCGCAGGTTCTGGGCTAAATTGCCAACCTCGTACTTTTGGCGAAAACAGCAACCCTTTCTTCTTGACCATCAACCCCATCTCACTATTATGCGCTGGCGTGGTAGAGAAAGTAGCTCAAACGTAGAGGACCGCCGCAGTAGCAGCGGAGCTCGACGCACCGGAGCGGGTCTGGGCCTGGGTGGCCTGGTGATCGCGATCATCATTTACTGCATGGGAGGCGACCCCTCGGTCATCCTGCAACAACAGTCGGGCAGCCAACCGCAGCAGCAGACCTCACCGGCCTAAAAGTAGGCTGAGGATGAGGTGGCCCAGTTTGTCTCGGTGGTGCGGCAAGATACCGAAGACGTCTGGAACCAGATCTTTCGCGAGGAAGCAGGGGCCGACTACCGCGAGCTCAAGCTCTTGCTCTACCGCGGCCTGGTCAGCTCGGCCTGCGGGCGAGCCAGTTCAGCCACGGGTCCCTTTTACTGCCCCGCCGATGAGAAGCTTTACATCGACCTGAGCTTTTACCAAAACCTCAAGAACCGCTTCGGCGCGTCAGGAGATTTTGCCATGGCCTACGTATTGGCCCACGAGGTCGGCCACCACGTGCAAAACCTGCTGGGCATCACTGATCGGCTTAACCGCCTCCGGGGCCGGGTACCTCAAGCCCAATACAACGATCAGTCGGTGCGCCTGAAGCTGCAAGCCGACTTCTTCGCTGGGGTCTGGGCCCACCACGGCCAGAAGATGAAAAGCTTCCTCGAAGAAGGCGACATCGAAGAAGCCCTGCGCGCGGCCAACGCCATCGGCGATGACCGCCTACAAAAGCAGGCCCAGGGCTATGTGGTGCTCGAGAGCTTTACCCACGGCACCTCAGCCCAGCATTACCGCTGGCATTGGGGAGACGACAGCGCCCCCGAAACCACCGATAAACCCACGGCTTCGCATCGCTACGCCCGCGCCTTCAGGCAGGAGGGCCTCGCCATTTTTTTTATCTGGAAAAAAGTCAGAGGTGTAGCTGCAATAGGGACACCAAGTCTTGATAAACGCGAGCGCTCTTCTTGCGGGCGGCGTTGTAGGCGAGATCGAAAGGGCTGATCCCTTCGGTGTCGCGCAGCAGCGGACTGGCTTGGTGCTCGAGCAACTGCTCGGCCATGAGCAACTGTCGGCAGGAGACTGCATAGTGCAGCGGGGTACGCATCTGATAGATGCCACTGGCGCGGAGGTTGGGATCGGCTCCTTGCGCTAGCAAATATTCTAGCAAATCTTGGTGGCCATTGTACACTGCCCAATGCAGTGCACTTAGCCCACCGCCATCAGGCTGTTGGTTGACGTCGGCACCGCGGTGGACCAGGGCCCGCACTAGCCCCACTTCGCCAGTGTAGCTCGCCAGGTGGATGGCATAGCGGCCACGGATATCTCCCCCCAAAACTTTGGCGTCGAGGCGGGCGCCTCGCTCGATCAATTGCTCCGAAAACTCACGCAGGCCCATGTCGCAGGCCACTAGCAGGGGCGTCCATCCCTCGCGCCAGTCCACGTGGTTGGGATTGGCTCCCCGATGAATCAGCCAATGGGCTAATTCCAGGTGGTTTTCGTTGAGGGCAATCATCAGTGGCGTCCAGCTTCGAGTTTCGGAAGTGGCGTCGACTTCGGCCCCGTGTTCTAGCAAGAGCTCGATCATGGTCTGCTCATCGAAGAGCGTGGCCAGATGCATGGGAGTATTGCCAAAAGTATCGATCACTTTGGGCGAAGCTCCATGGCGCAGCAATAAATCTAGCAGGGGCAGACTGCCTTCGTGAATAGAGGCATGCAGCAGGGTGTCGCCCGACTCGTCGCGCGAGTTGGGATTGCCTCCTTCCTCCAGAAAGCGCTGGAGATAGGCATAGTCCTCATTCCATATGGCTTCGAATACCAACATGATTACCTACTGTGCGATCTCAAGATAGCTGCTTCCTGCGTAGACAGGATGCAGCTTGATTTATTCCAGGGATGTGCTACGCTGAGCAAGGGACCGGACAAGAAAACTAGTACCTTTGGAATCAAGTAATTAACCATTCGAAATTCGCATAAGACATTGACCAGAGGCATTTTCAATTACAAATTCCTGATTGCGAATTTCGAATGCGAAGCACTAGTACCTTCGGGGGAAGAGGGTTGAGGATTAATTCACCATACGACTGCGAGGTAAAAAAGGTATTGCAACCACGTGGGATCATAGTCGACCCCTTCAACTTTCAGCTTTCAACTTTGATTGAAACCTTTGTTGGGTCCTTTGGTTAGATTAACCCGGTCGAAGGCATTTCGTTCGGCCTCGATCCAAACATAATGATTTTTGGACAGGGAAAAAGTAACTTCGCATAAATTATCCTTCATGATGGATACCCAAGAGTTGTTAAAAAAGGCGCTCGATTTGTCATTTCTCACTCAGGCAGAGGGGGAGCACTTGTTTCATCACGCTGGTACCGACGAGCTGATGTACGTGGCCAATGAGATGCGCAAAACGCTGAAGCGAGACACCCTGGGGATTGTGACCTGGCAGATCGACCGCAATGTGAATACCACCAACGTGTGCGTGGCCAATTGCAAATTCTGCAACTTCTTTGTGCCGCCTACGGCCAAGTACGCTCACAAGGCTTACATCACCGACGACGAGACCTATCAACGCAAAGCCCAAGAGACCTTTGATCTGGGGGGCGATCAGTTTTTGCTACAAGGGGGGCACCACCCCGAGCTAGGTATCGAGTTTTACGAGGAGACCTTTCGCAAGCTCAAGCGCTGGTTTCCCGAGCTGCGCCTACACGCGCTGGGGCCGCCGGAGATCGTGCACATTGCGCAGCTTTCGCAGTTGAGCTATCGCGAGACTTTGCAGCGCCTCATGACCGCTGGCATGGACTCGATGCCCGGCGCCGGCGCCGAGATCCTCAACGATCGCGTACGTCGCGTGATCTCCAACGGCAAGTGCTCGGGCCAAGAGTGGCTCGACGTGATGCACGAAGCTCACAAGCTCGACTTGACTACCTCGGCCACGATGATGTTTGGCCATATCGAGACAATAGAGGAGCGCTTTGAGCATCTGGTACGCATTCGCGAGGTACAGCAGATGCGCCCCGAGGGTACCAATGGCTTCAAAGCCTTCATTCCCTGGCCCTACCAAGACGATGGCACCCTGCTCAACACCGTCAAGGGCGTTAAAAATCACGTGTCGGCAGACGAGTACATCCGCATGATTGCCCTGAGCCGCATCATGCTGCCCAACGTTGAAAACATCCAGGCGAGCTGGCTGACGGTCGGGCCCGAGGTGGCACAGGTATGTCTGCATGCCGGGGCCAATGACCTGGGCTCGATCATGATCGAAGAAAATGTGGTTTCTGCCGCAGGGGCTCCCTATCGCCTCAGTGCCGATGAGATTCAGCAGGTGATTCAGAAAGCGGGCTTTACCCCGCGCTTGCGTACGCAGCTCTACGAATTTCGCGAGACCCCGCCGGCCTTGCAGGGCAAAATTTTAGCGCCTGCTTAAGGGTGCCTGCGTTAGGGCTTCGCATTCGAAATTCGTAATCAGGAATTCGTCATTAAAAGTAATTTTAGCCGCTTGGGGCGGCCACTGAGTGAGCCAATATGTGGGGGGCTGGCCTGTGCCAAAGCCCCCCCATGCTCCTTGCATACAGGTGAGGGTATGAGAATGGGCATTGTAGCCAATGGCCAATCGTTTCTGGGCGGATTGCAAATCCGCGCCACGCCGGAGTGGCCCTCGGCGAATGGCAAGGTGGCGATCAGAGCGCAAAGCGATAAGTACTGCTGGATTCTCCAGCAAATACGCCTAAGCCGCCTTCGACGTTTCCCTCGATATTTACTGGCTCCGTGGGTAGCAGCGCAGACTCGATCCCCAAGCTGTTGCTATTCTGCTGGGTGCGGAGCTGGCGGAGGTAGTCGTGCAAGGCGGCTTCAAAAGATCGCACCTTTAATTCGATCTCGTGGATCAATAGCTCGGGGCGGTCGCTCTCATCGTAAAAACAGCAGTCGGGCAGTTGGGTGAGCAAATCGATGTTTCCCCGTTGGCCGTCAAAGCCTGCGTCGGATACGGGCTCACGATCTCCAAAGAGGTTGCCACTGGGGTCGTAGACCAAGTTTTGCGCAAGATACACCTCACTGGAGGCAGTATCGCTTGCGACCATGTTATTGAGGTCGGCGTAGAACAACTCCCCCGTGAAGCTATAGTAATTGCTTTGGTTAGCCGGGTCGTCTATCACCACACGCAACATCGAGCGATATGCGTTGTAATCGTCATTGTCAAGCCCACCAATGTCAGAAAAATCGACCTGAATGCTGTCTTTGAAGAGCTGTACATCTCTGACCATTGGCTTCACAGGCACCTCTGCCACGGCTCTCAGGTCGGGATAGTCGGGATGGCTCACTCGCAATTCGTAGGTTTTGCCCGCTTCGATGATCAGGGTAGAGTCATGATAGCGCCCCGTTACGTACTGATCAGCGGGGGAAGCATAGACCGTATCTCGGTAGCTGAGGGTAGACAACAGATTGCCCTCTGACCAAATTTCTACCGTGGCATCAGGGATGAGCAGATCGCGGGCCTGCAGGTTCTCTTGGATGCCGAAGCTCCGGCTCAGGTAAAGGTAAGGGGCTTGGTCAGCCTTGAGGTAGCACTCTACCACCAAGAGGGGCTCATGCGTGGGCAGCGGAATTTCCAGATCGGTTACGCAGCCACTCAAGATGAGGAAGAAAGGGAGCAGAAAACGATGGTATTTCATGGAAAAAAATGCAAAGGTGTAGATCAATCGCCCATGGATCAGATGGCTCAAAAGCGAAAGCTCCAGCTCACCGAGGGAATGATCGGAAACAGCGCGAGCTTTTTTAGCTTGATCTCAGAAGTCTGGGTATCGATGTTGTATTCAGAGTCGAAGTAGTACGCATAGGGGTTGAGGCGGCTGTAGGCATTGTAGAGGCTGACGTTCCAGGTGCCAGTGCCCCAGGCCATGTCGTAGGTGTAGCTCATGCCGATGTCCAGGCGGTGATAGTGCTGCATGCGAAAGCCATTGATGCCATTTTCGTAGAGCAAGGGATTGCCGTAAAGGCCGCCGGTACCAAAAGGAATGAAGCCGTTTTCATAGCCACCAGCTCCAAATTCGCGACTGCCGGGGATGTTGAGGTAGCCAGCGCTAGGCAGTGAAATGGCATTGCCTGTGCCGTAGACCCAGTTACCCGAGAGGCTGAGCTGATCAGATAGCTGATGGATCACCACCACGGCCAGGTCATGCCGTCGGTCGTAGCGAAAAGGGTAGCGCTCGCCGTCGTTGATGCGGTCAAATTGACGCCAGTTCCAGGAGAGGGTGTAGCCCAGCCAGCCAGTGGTTTTGCCGCGTTTTTTCT
>CAYVAP010000185.1:0-1143 GCA_964449365.1 uncultured Bacteroidia bacterium | reverse complement strand
GGCCTGCCCAAAGCCTGGGTTCTCTACCGTTTCCTCCCAGCCCGTGCGCTGCACCGCATCGAGGATGAAATTGGTCCCCTCCTTGAAGGTGATCAGGTTATTCATTTCCTTGTAATAACCCTCTATGCTGGCCTCGACCATGTCGTCGAAGAGGGAAGCACTCACCCCGGCGGCCACCTGCCAGGATTGCTGTGGGGGTACCTTCTCCGTAGCGGGCACCCACAGGTCGATGGGCAGGCCCAGGCCGTTGTTGGTCAGCAGGTGCAAAAACTGCGTCGCCCGGCTATAAGAGGCCTTGATGGCTACGTCGGGGCTGGCCATAAATCGGGCCGAAGCTCGGGGTTGCAGCGAGAAGAAGTTGGTCTCATTCACCAGATAATGCGCAGCATAGAGGCCCAGATTGGCACTAAAGCGCCTGCCGATTTGGATATCATCTTCGAGGTAGGCAGCATTCTCCCAAGCTCCCACTTGCTGGGTGGCCAGGGTGGTATCCAGATCGATATCCGAGAGTTCATCGAGGATGCGCAAGGTGATCGCCCCTGGCTCGAAGGTGTGGAAGGTGCTGTTGACGCCAAACTTGATGCTGTGGTTGGGCGTGGGGTAATAGTCGAAGTCCAGCTTGGCCCCCCAGTCCTGGATGTAGGAAGTGTAGGCAAATTCGATGAGCTGATCTTGGCCGTCGATGCGGCTATCGCTTTTTCCGCCTGTGCGCAGGCGATAGCGGGTGTAGGTGGTGGTGAGGTTGGAAAAGAGATTTTTGCTCCAGAGGTGGTTCCAGCGCAGGGCCCCCATGCGATTGCCCCAAACCAGATCGATATTGATCCGGGAGCGGTCAGAGCCGGGCGGGTTTTCGTTGAATTTGCCAAACGCCTTGTCATCGCCTGCATAAAAGCTGAAAAACAGGCGGTCTTTTTCTGAAAAGGTGTGGTTGATCTTCCCGTTGAGGTCGTAAAAATAGTATCCTGCCGAAGCCTGCCCTTCACTGGCCAGGCGCACGATGGGGCGGGTGAGCAGATCGAGGTAGGTGCGTCGCCCCGATACGATGAAAGAGGTTTTGTCTTTCCAGATAGGGCCTTGCACCGAGATTTTGGAGGAGATCAGGCCGATCGAGCCCTCTGCCTCGAAGGCTTTGCGGTTGCCCTC
>CAYVAP010000184.1:0-8054 GCA_964449365.1 uncultured Bacteroidia bacterium | reverse complement strand
AACTTCGAACTCCGAACCACAAACTACGAACTACTACCCTATGTCTTTGCGAAAGAGAACCCTGCTCAACCTCTTGAGCGTCTATCTTCTATTGGCTCTGTTGACGGCCTGTCTGCCGCAGGATGAGGCGCAACAAGAACAAGCCCAAGATGCTGCCCAAGCTGAAGCCACCCCCGCAGAAGACGCCACCCCGGCGGAAGCGGTGGCTGACGTGCAACCCCGCGAAATAACGCAGCCCCCCCGGATTGACGACGATCCGCTCCGGGTGTGCATGCTGGGCTTCAACCTGCCCCTCTCGCAGGAAGAACCCGACAAGCAAAATTTACGGGGACTTTATTACGACATCGCCTCAGCCCTAGCCCAGAAGATGGGCAAAGAGCTATCTGTCCACTACGTGATGCATGCCTTTTACAGCCGTCCGGCTCGGCACGGCCTGCTAATGGGCAACTGTGCCCTGCAAATCGGGCTGCCGCGTGGCGACCGCGACTACACCATGGGCCGTAAGGTGGGCCTCACCGAAGCCTTTACCACCGTCGGCTATGCCATCGTGCTGCCCAAAGGTAAGCAGGTCAACTCCCTCCGCGACCTAGCGGGCATGACGGTGGCCATTCAGCCCGGCTCTCCGCCACAGGAGATCCTCAATGGGTTCGAAAAAATCGAAACCGTCCTGATCAAAGATCCCGATCCAGTGTTCGACTTGATCGAAAGCGGAGAAATCGACGCGGCCTTTGTATGGGGGCCATCCGTCGGATATCTCAATAAGTACCAGTATGATGGTAAATTCGATATCGTGGCTACTGATATGCAGTTTCCGGTCGCGATCGGAATGCTGGCTGAGCAGATGGGAGCCAAGCATGAGCTGGACGCCCACCTGCAAGCCCTGCAACCCTTGATCAAAAAGCTGCGCGAAACCTATGGCTTGCCCAAGGGCCCTCAGGTGAAGGTCAAGCAGCATTTGCCCTATGACATGGAAGGTTAATGACCGACCTCATCGGGCGAAACGGTAACCGTTTTTACCCATTGCTACCAACTGCGCGACTTTCCACCATGCATCCATGCATAGCGGAAAGGATGAGCCACCGACTCCCTCCCGCAGTCTCAACTTTTCCCATCCACCCCTTTTGAATATTTCAACCGTTAGAGATCACATGAACAGAACCATACTACTCGTTTTATTGAGCCTCAGCGTCATGGCTTTACAGGCGCAAGAGCGCTCGACGGTAGATTCGCTGCCCGACAAAACCCTCGACGAGGTGACCATCTCTGCTACCCGCTTGGAAGTGGCTGAAACCCGCGCCCCCCTGGCCGTGACGGTGGTAGATGGTCAACGCATTCAGCAGGGCAATCAGCAGCTCAGCATCAACGAGTCGCTGGGCATGGTGCCGGGCCTCTTTGCCCAAAACGCCGACAACTTCTCCCAAGATTTGCGGGTCTCCATCCGGGGCTTTGGTGCGCGCGCCTCTTTTGGCATTCGTGGCGTCAAGCTCCTCGTGGACGGCATCCCCGAATCGACGCCCGACGGCACCGCGCAGGTCGATAACATCGACATGGGCCTGATGCGTCGCTTGCAGGTGTTGCGCGGCCCCTCTTCTGGCCTCTATGGCAACGCGGCTGGCGGGGTGATCGTGCTGGAAACCGAAGAAGCCCCTGAAAATGAAATGATCGAGCTGAGAACCACGCTGGGTTCTTTTAATTTTGAGCGTTATCAGCTCAAGGCAGGCTTCCGGCAGGGCAAATTCAGTGGCTTGGTTTATGGCTCGCACACCCGCACCAACGGCTTTCGTAATCACAGCCGCATGGAAAACACCCTGCTCAACGGGCGCTTTACCTACCAGCCCAAGGAGGGTACCGAGCTGACGCTGTTGCTCAACTACGTCAACAGTCCCATCGCGCAGGATCCCGGCGGGGTAGATTCCGCCACCTTCTATGGCGATCCCACCGCAGCCCGCGATCGCAACGTGTTCTTCGACGGCGGGGAAAGCGTGGAGCAGGGCCGGGCGGCGCTCACCTTCCGGCATCGGCTGGGCCAGAAGGCCGAGTTACGCGCCCGGGCCTACGGGCTGGGCCGCGACTTCAACAACCGTCTGCCTTTTAAAGACGGTGGGCAGGTGGCCATTCAGCGCCTCTATACTGGCGGTGGGATGAGTTATCTATTCTCCGATAAGATCCTTGGGGGCATCGATTACCGCCTGCGCACGGGCGTGGACGTAGATTATCAGGCTGACGATCGGCAGCGCTACGACAACCTCCGGGGTACACAAGGTGATTTGACTTTTGATCAATTGGAGACCTTCTTCAGCCTAGGAGCGTACGCGGTCAACGAATTGGCCTTTACTCGCAACTTCAGCGCGACGCTGACCTTGCGCTTCGATGCCCTGCAATTGGGTGCAGACGATGCCTTTCTCAGCGATGGCGACGATTCTGGACAACTGGATTACCAACAGGTCAATCCTTCGTTGGGCTTGAGCTACCGCGTCAATCGCCTGCTCAACCTCTACGGCAATGTCTCCACTTCCTTCGAAACGCCAGCCTTACAAGAGCTGTCGGCCAATCCCGATGGCGGCGGCGGTTTCAACCCCAACCTGACCCCACAGCGGGCCATCAACTATGAGGTGGGCACCAAGGGCCTGCTAGGCGATCGCCTGCGCTACTCGGTGGCGGCCTTCTTCATTCAGGTAGAAAGCGAGCTGGTACCTTTCGAGCTAGCTGCTTTCCCCGATCGCGAGTTTTTCCGCAACGCCGGTAGCTCTGACCGACTCGGAGCCGAGTTCTATCTCATGGCCGAGCCAGTACGTGGCCTGACTGTCACCGGGAGCTACACCTTCCAGCAGTTTACCTACGACCAGTACGAAGCCAATGACCGCAACTTCAGCGGTAATTTTCTTCCCGCCATTCCGCAGCATGCCGGATACCTGGGGCTGCGCTATGGCCATTCTAGTGGCTTTTACCTCAATGGCTGGGCCCGCTTGGTGGGTAGCATGTACGCCGACGACGCCAACGAGGCCCTGGTAGATGCCTACCGCGTGGTCAACCTGCGCACCGGCTGGGTGATCAAGATCGGCAACGATGAGGTAGAACCCTTTTTCGGCGTCAACAACCTGTTCGACGAGATCTACCCCGGCAACGTGCGCATCAACGCCTTCGGCGGTCGCTTCTTCGAGGGTGCCCCTACCCGTAACTTCTTCGGCGGGCTGCGCGTGCGCTTCGGTGGATAGAGTTGAGTTCAGAGTGGAAAGTTCAGAGTGAAAAGTTACGAGTGGAAAGGTATGAGTGGAAAGGTACGAGTGGAAAGTTGAAGGCTTCGCAGACTCACCTATATGAACGGTCAGGGGTATAAGGGCATAAGGGTGTAAGGTGCTCAGGCACAGCGTTTCCCTACCGTTCATATTGGCTCACTCAGTGGCCGCCCCAAGCGGCTAAATTTACTTTCAACTTTTCACTTTCAACTTTTCCCCGTCAGCCAGTTGGGGGACATTGCCTTTCCTTTGTCTCAAACTTTATTCAACACGATGAATTCAATGCTTCGCTTCTCTCTGCTCGTGCTGCTTTCTCTGGTATCTCTGTCCCTTGGTGCGCAGGAAATTCGCTTGCAAGCCTGCCTGGACGCTGCCCAAAGCATCAAGACGCCCGCTCGCCCGGGTGATTTCACCAAGGTGGAGTACCTCGACCCGGCTGAAGGAGGCATGGCCACCCTCGAAATCGAGCTGACCGATGCCAATGGGCAAGAGTGGGAGTTCATGTGCAACGCCCATACCGGCGCGATCTATGAGATCGAGCGCGAGGTTGAAAGCGCCGATGATCCCGCCTTCAAGGCTGGCATGAAGATCTCCGAAAAAGAGGCCATGGCAGCGGCCAAAGCGTTCGTAGGCCAAGACGCCGAGCTGGGCGAGGTCGAATACGAGCTCGAAAGCAACGGCGCGGCTTCTTACGAATTTGACCTCTACAGCGGCGGCACTGAGTGGAAGGTCGAGGTGGATGCGGCCACCGGCGAGGTGATCGAAGTGCACGTCGAGCGCTGGGAAATCGGCGTTGAGGCAGACGAGCAAAAATGAGCTCCGCGTGAAAAGTCGGGCATAGCCCATTTTTCACTTTTCACTTTTTAAATTACTTGCTATGCAAAAACTTTTTCTCCTTGTTCTACTGGTTTGGGGTAGCTTTTCCTGGCTGCAAGCCCAAGAAACCGACCGGACCGTCGACACAGTACGCGTGGTAGAGGCCACCCCGCAGGCCGGTACGGCCATTGCCCGCGACAAAATCCCCAGCAATATTCGCGTGGTGAATGGGCAGCAAATCAACCTCAACCGGCGGGTGGATGCCACGGCGTTTTTGACCCAAACGGTGGGCAGCGTACATCGCAACGAGCCGGGCGGCAATATTTTGCAGCCCGACATTAGCTACCGCGGCTTCACGGCCTCGCCATTGCTAGGCTTGCCGCAGGGGCTGGCGGTGTATCAGGATGGCATTCGCCTCAATGAACCCTTTGGCGATGTCGTTAACTGGGACATGATCCCCGAGGCGGCCATCGACCGACTGACCCTAATGCCAGGCTCCAACCCTGTGTATGGCCTCAATGCCCTGGGCGGCGCGCTCTCGCTGCGTACCAAGTCGGGCTTTAGCCACGCGGAGCATGGGGTCGAGTTGGCAGCGGGTAATTTTGGCCGACTCAACGCCGAGGCGTACAGCGGCGGCAACAAGGGCCGTTGGGGCTACTTCGTGAGCGGTAACTTTTTCCGCGAAGACGGCTTTCGCGATTTTTCGCAGTCCTACGCCGGGCAGGGCTTTGGCAAATTGACCTACTTGGACAAAAAGGCCCGCATGGACCTCAGCGCCACCGTGGCGCAAAGCGACCTGCGCGGCAACGGAGCCACCCCCGCCGAGCTGCTCGCCACCGGACGGCAGCAGGTGTTTACCCATCCCGATAATACCCAGAACTTCATGACCATGGTCAACTGGCAGGGGGAGTTTCAACTCGGCCCTCGGGTCAAACTCAACGCCAACGCCTACTTGCGCCAAAAGAATACAGATACCTTCAACGGTGACGACAGCGACTACGAAGAGTGCGAAGACATCCCCGGTCGCCTCTGCCTGGAAGGGGCCGAAGACGATGATGATGATGACGAAGAAGAAGAGGAGGAGGAGGACGATGATGATGAGGAGGAGGAGGAAGGCGAGGAGCCGGTATTTGACCAAGATGGCAACCCCGTAGCGGCATTGGACGAGCTGATCGGCGGCACCAACAACCGCTCGGAGACGCGGCAGCTCAGCTACGGTGGCAATGTGCAGCTCAACCTGGAGCATGATCTCTTGAGCCGCAAGCACAAATTGATGGTGGGGGTGAGCTTCGACGGAGCCCAAGCCAGCTACAACGCCAACACCGAGCTGGTGAGCCTGACCGAAGAGCGCGGCACCACCGAGACGGGGGTCTTTGACCGGGCGAGCTTCGTGGAGGTGGACATCATGACCAGCAACGCCAGCGCGTTTTTTCTGTCGTCTTATGAACTGACCGAGCGGATCAGTATGATGCTGTCCACCCGCCTGAACTATTCGCAGATCGTGCTAAAAGATCAACTGGGCGAGGCCCTCAACGGTGATCATGAGTTTGTGAATGTCAACCCTTCGGCGGGCTTTACCTGGGAGTGGCAGCAAAATCAGTCAGTGTATGCCAGTGCTAGCGTCTCCAACCGCACGCCTACCCCGGTGGAGCTGACCTGTGCCGATGAGGATGCGCCCTGCCGCCTGCCCAATGCCTTCCTGGCCGACCCGCCGCTCGATCCGGTGATTGCCTTTACCTTGGAGGCTGGCGCACGCGGGCAGCTCAAGGGCTTCGCCTATTCGGCCAGCTACTTTCGCACCCGCCTCGACAACGACATCTACTTCATCAGCGCCGGGCCAGCGCGCAACAGTGGTTTCTTTGACAACATCGGGCCTACTCTGCGCGAAGGCGTGGAGCTGAGCCTTTACCGACCCGAGGGGCGCTTTACCTGGTACGCACATTACACCTTCCTCAATGCGACCTTCCGCTCTGACTTCACGGTGAGCAGCCCCAACAATCCTGCGGGTGACGAGGGGGAAGTCGAGGTGGAAATTGGCGACCGCATTCCGCTCATTCCGCAGCATATCGCCAAGCTGGGCGGGCGCGTGTCCATCACTGAGTCTTTGGACGTTGGCCTGGATGCCATCTTCAACGGCAACCAGTACTTCCGCGGTGATGAGGGCAACCTGCTCGACCCGCTCGACCCCTACGTGTTGCTCGGGGCCAACGTGGAATATAGCTTCTTGAATGATCGCCTCAGTGTCTTCCTGCGCGTCAACAACCTGCTCAACACCGAGTACGAGACCATGGGCCTCTTTGGCGAACCCGACGAGGTGCCTGGTTTCGAAGACTTCGAAGATTCCCGCTTTTTGACGCCCGGTACCCCGATCAGTGGGTGGCTGGGCATCGAGTTCAATATCTAAGATTCGGAATTTGGAATCGACCACCCAATTACGAATTTCCAATTTCGAATTGTTCCCTTCTCTCTTCGCTTGGGGAGGCCGCGGGTGGCGGTCTCCCTCTCTCTTTGGGTAGGGGTTGACCAATTTCCTAGGGTGAATGGAGTGCTGCTGCTGGATTATTCGTACATTGAAAGTCCTTTACCAATACTCAATCCATTCCTGAGCACCATGTACCAACGACTTTTACTGACAAGCCTCCTTTCCCTGGTTTTGAGTGGCCTTTCGGCCCAGATGTACTATGACGATGGACGTCTGATTTACAGCGGCGATAGCACCGTGCAAGGCAATTATCAGGCCCTGGGGATCAACCCTGCCAATTTGGGTCGTGCCAATAGCTTTCGTACCAGCGCAGGCTTCCTTCAGTTTGGGGGAAATTTCCATTCCGAAGGGCTCAACCTCACCCAACTGCTGGCGCTGAGCTTCAGTAATCAGTCTTTCGACAGCAGCCTGCGCAATACCCTGCTGAGCCAAAACGCTGATCCTAGCGAGCAATTTGGTTACGAAGCCAACTTCGACATGAACTGGGCGGCCTTTTCTGTGGCGAGTCCTCGCCTAGGCGGGATCGCGGTGAACGTGCAAGATCGGCTGGCCAGCACGTCGGAGATCCCGAATCCTTTCTTCGGGGTGCTATTGCAAGGGGACAAAGCCCCTGTTTTTGATAGCATCAGCAATCCCAACGACCTGCCTGGGATCGGCGATGGCACCTATATCTCTTACAGCCACATTCGCGCTTTGCGGGTGGGATATGGCCGTAAGTTGATCGACATCGACGAGATCATGACCCTCTACGCCGGGGCCACTTTTCAGTATCTCTGGGGCATTGGCTATTACCAGGCGGATGTCGTTGAGGGGCGCTTCGCCTCCATTGCTTCTTTCTCGGAAGCCTACCGGGTCAACTACGGCACCGTGAACATACAAAATCCCAACGATCAGCGACGCCTGCTCAGCAGTGCAGGCAATGGGGTTGCCATCGACCTGGGTTTGAGCTTGGATATCGGAGAAAAGCTCAACGTAGGAGCTGCCGTGATCGATATGGGGGGTATCACCTGGGAGAAAGACATCGTCGAAGCTGAGGCAGATTTCGAAGCCCTGCTTGACTCCGTCAAAGATGGTCTCATCAATAGCTACGAAATCAGCCAGGAGGTGGGCAACCTAAACGACATCGTCGCAGAGCGACCGGGTGAGTCTTTTCGCACTTCGCTCAACAGCCATTTGCGGTTGAACGCCAGTTACCGAGTGTTGCCGCGGATGGTCTTGGGGGCCGATCTCGTGGTGCCCTTTCGCAACGCAGATGCCCGTACCGTAGATCAGGATGCTGGGGTGCTGACTACCACCCTGAGCTGGGCTATCGTACCCAAAGTGGTGAATTTTGGTACCGGAGTGGTCTACAGCCCTAGCTTTGGATACCGCTGGCCTGCGGGGGTAGTCATTGGTTTGGGACAAACCGCCATCAGCATTACCACCGCCGACTGCTTGACCTTCCTGACCGCACGCGACCCCTTGGCTTCCCTGAGTATCGCCTTCATCACCGGATTCCATTAGGAAAAATCCCTACCTTT
>CAYVAP010000183.1:0-8068 GCA_964449365.1 uncultured Bacteroidia bacterium | reverse complement strand
AAGCCATCGGGGTACTTTACCCCCTGCAGATGTTTACTAAGCTGCGATCGGTCGATTTTGCCGACTTGCCCCTCTTTTTGGAGGGAAATGATGCGGTCATGGCCCGACTCAAGCCCCTGGCTCGCAGCCTCTCTGCCCGCGTGTTTGAGCTCGACTCGCCTGCGCGCCTGCGTATGCACCTGGGCGCGGTGATCGCCTGCAATTTTAGCAACTACCTCTTTCGCCTGGCCGAAGACCAGCTCGCCGATCAGCCCGGCTTGGATTTTGGCGTCTACCAGCCCCTCTTGCAGGAGCAGCTACGGCGCGTCTTTGAGCTTGGCCCCAGCCGCACCCAGACCGGACCGGCCATCCGCGGAGACACCGACACCATGCGCCAACACCTAGCTCTGCTGGCCGATATCCCCGAAGTGGCCAAGCTTTATCGGGAACTCTCGCGCTTGATCAATCCGGGCTTGGAAAACGAGAGGTAGCTGGTCCCTTAGTTTCGTGGTGCAACGTTCAGAGTTATCCTTCAAAGTGGTTGAATAGTGGAGTTGTTGGTTTATTGATTTACTGAATGGCCTTGTTATCAGTAAGTGATAGTGTCTTACAACGCTACAATCAGACTACTGGACGTGAGCCTTTGGTGCGCTCGTTTTTAGACAAGATTGACAAGACGGGACAAGATGGCTTTCAGGTGCTTATGATCCTGTTAATGCTGTGAATCCTGTCTAAATCGATCGATGATGTCCAGTAGTCTGCTCTACAATCCTTACGCCATGTAGTATAAAAGTAAACCTAGCCGCTTGGCGCCCCCCCTGAGTGAGCCAATAGGGGGGGCTAGCCTGTGCCGAAGCCCCTACCCTATGATCCCTATGCCCCGTTCATATAGGCGAGTCAATATGAACAGAAGGTAAACGCCGTGCCGGAGTACCTTATACCCTGGCCTGTGCAGAGTCCCAATTTTTTTCAAAAAAAACTACGCTACATTTTTGGACCACTCCAGAGGGCGCGGATTTGAAATCCCCTCCGCGCCGCCGCGTGAAACCCAAAACCTCGCGCGGAAAGGGGAAACGGCTCCTACTGCGTTCTCCCTCCCATTTTCCTATCTACGCTGCCTTGCCTATCTTTGCCCCATGCAAACGGTTGCCTTTTACACCTTGGGATGCAAGCTCAATTTTTCCGAAACCTCTGCCATCGGGCGGCAGTTTCTAGAGGCGGGCTTTGTGAAGACGGATTTTGACCAGCCAGCCGACGTGTACGTGGTCAATACCTGCTCAGTAACGGAACAGGCCAACAAAAAATGCCGCAACATCATCCGGCGGGCCCAAAAAGCCAACCCCGAAGGATACGTGATCGTGGTGGGCTGCTACGCGCAGCTCAAGCCACAGGAGATCGCCGAGATTCCAGGGGTAGACATGGTCTTGGGGGCCAATGAGAAATTTCGCATCTTGGAGCTGGTCGAGGATTTCAAAAAGGAGGACGTTTCCTGCGTGTACAACGGGCAGATCGACGAAGTCACCGACTTCGTGGATGCCTACTCAGTGGGCGACCGCACCCGCTCCTTTCTCAAAATCCAGGATGGCTGCGATTACAAGTGTGCCTTTTGCACCATCCCGCTGGCGCGGGGCAAGAGTCGCAGCGATACCCTGCCCAACATTCTGCGCAATGCGCGGGAGCTAGCGGCGGCGGGCGTCAAGGAGATCGTCCTGACGGGCGTCAACATCGGCGACTACGGCAAAGGGCTGGGCGCCGATGAGCAAGCAGCCTTTCTAGACGTGATCCAGGCTTTAGATGAGGAGGAAGGCATCGCACGTTTTCGCATCAGCTCCATCGAGCCCAATCTCACCCACAACGGCATCATCGAGTTTGTGGCGCGTTCGCAGCGCTTCATGCCACACTTTCACATGCCGCTACAGAGCGGCAACGACGATATGCTGGCCCTGATGCGCCGCCGTTACCGCCGTGAATGGTACGCCGATCGGGTGGCCCTGATCAAAGAGCTGATGCCCCACGCCGCCATCGGCGTAGACGTGATCACGGGGCATCCTGGCGAGAGCGAAGCGCGTTTCGAAGACACCTACCAGTTTCTCACCGAGCTGCGGGTCAGTTACCTACACGTCTTCACCTATTCTGAGCGAGAAGACACCCACGCCCTTTGCCTCGACGGCATCGTCGATCCTGGCCAGCGGCAACAACGTACCAAGCGCCTGCGCATGCTTTCAGAAAAGAAGCGCCGCGTTTTTTACGAGCAATTTGTGGGGCAAACCCGCCCGGTGCTTTTCGAAGCCGCCCCCCACGACGGGCAGATGCAGGGCTTCACCGACAACTACATCAAGGTGGTGGCTCCTTACGACGAAGCCCTCGTCAATCGGGTGCTGCCTATGCCCTTGTCTCAGGTTGAGGCTAGCGGGCAGATGCGAACGACAAGCAGCGCAGCCGTTTCCATTCCGCCCCAGGCGTAGCCACGCGGGGATCACACCTCAAACTTGATCCCCTGCGCCAAGGGCAGGTCATCGGACCAGTTGAGGGTGTTGGTCTGACGGCGCATGTAGCCGCGCCAGGCGTCAGAGCCGGACTCCCGTCCGCCGCCAGTTTCTTTTTCGCCGCCAAAAGCCCCGCCGATCTCGGCACCCGAGGTGCCGATGTTGACGTTGGCGATGCCGCAATCAGAGCCGAGATGGCTGAGGAAGTACTCGGCTTCCTTCATGTTTTCGGTGAAAATGGCCGAAGACAAGCCTTGCGGCACGTCGTTGTGCAGGCGCATCGCTTCTGCCAGCCCTTGGTACTTGATGAGGTAGAGAACGGGGGCAAAGGTCTCCGCCTGCACCATGTCGTAGTGGTTTTCGGCCTCTACGAGGGCTGGCATCACGTACTGGCCATTTTCGTAGCCGGGGCCGCTGAGCACTTCGCCGCCAAAGAGTACCTTACCGCCTTCTTGCTTGACCTTGCCCAGGGTATTTTGCATAGCCTCGACGGCTGCGTGGTCGATCAGGGGCCCGATCAGGGTTTTTTCGTCTAGCGGGTGGCCAATGCGGTCGCGCAGGGTGCCGTAGGCTTTGACCAATTTTTCCTTGATATCATCGTAAATGGCCTCATCAATGATCAGGCGGCGGGTGGAGGTGCAGCGTTGCCCGCCCGTGCCGACTGAGCCAAATACCACAGCAGGGATCACCAGTTGCAGGTTGGCGTGGCGGGTGATAATGATGGCGTTGTTGCCGCCGAGTTCGAGGATAGACTTGCCCAGGCGAGCGCCCACGGTCTGAGCCACGGCTTTGCCCATGCGCGTGGAGCCTGTGGCCGAGATGAGCGGCAGGCGGGTATCTTCGGCCATTTTTTGCCCGATGTCGCGGCCCCCGATGATGAGGTTGAAAATGCCGGCTGGCAGGTCGTTGGCGGCCAGCACTTCCGAGACGATGTGCATACAAGCCACGCCCGTGAGGGGGGTCTTTTCGCTAGGCTTCCAGATCACGGTGTTGCCACACACCGCAGCGATCATGCTATTCCAGGCCCAGACGGCTACCGGGAAGTTGAAGGCCGAGATCACGCCCACCGGGCCGAGGGGATGCCATTGCTCCATCATGCGGTGATGGTAGCGCTCGGACGGCATGGTCTTGCCGTAAAGCATGCGGCTTTGCCCCACCGCAAAATCGCAGATGTCGATCATCTCCTGCACTTCGCCGAGCCCTTCTTGATAGATTTTGCCCATTTCCAGCGAAACGAGCTTGCCCAGGGGCTCTTTGTAGCGGCGCAGGGCCTCGCCGATCTGGCGCACGATCTCGCCGCGTTGCGGAGCAGGCAGCTCGCGCCACACCTCAAAGCCCGCCTGGGCCGCCGAGACGACCATTTCGTATTGCTCGGCAGTGGCCATCTGTACCTTGCTCAGCTCCTGCCCGTCAGCAGGAGAATCAATGGCGTGGTAGGCGAGCTTGCTGTCGTACCAGCCCTGCAGACCCGTGTGGATCACGGGGGCTTTTTCTTTGATGCCGAGACTTTGCAGGACCTCGGCGTAGCTAATGGTAGTTGGCATGGGCGAGTTTGGCGTGAAACGTTTTGCTTAGAATGAGTCCCGATCTACGACCAGGAGGCGATGGATACTTGAGAGAGTGAGGTAGTGAACACCAGAGCGGATGCGCTTGGCCTGCCTATCTCAGGCTTCAAAAGTACGTGGTATGGGGGGGAAAGAAAAATCGCCTGACCTCTTATACCTCAACCTTCCCCTCCCAGCATCACCTCCTGCCGAATGGGCAGCACAATCTCGACCAGGGTGCCGCTGACTTGGCCCTCTGCATGGTGGGTCTCGCGGATCTCGAGGGAGTACTGCTTGCCAGTGATGCGGGCAAAGAGGGCGAGGCGATCTTTGGTGATCTGCATGCCCTTGGAGACGTGGTCGTTGGGGCGATTGGCGCGGCGGGCTTGACTGGCCGAGAGGCCGATGCCGTTGTCTTCGATCAGGATGTGGAGGTAATCGTCGTCCACCTGCGAGATGTCGATGCGGATCAGGCCGTTGCTTGCTAGCGGCATGATCCCGTGCTTGATGGAGTTTTCTACGAAAGGCTGCAACAGCATCGGGGGCAGTTGCACTTCGCCGAGATCGCTGCCGTAGTCGAGGGATACCCGGTAGTCGAATTTTTCTGGAAAACGCATTTTCTCCAGCGAGAGGTACAGCTTCAGGCGCTCCACCTCTTCGCTGAGGCTGATGAAGTCCACCTTGGTGCTTTCGAGGTTTTTGCGCACCAGCTTGGCAAAGCTGGAGAGAAACTTATTGGCCGACTTGCGGTCTTGTCGGTGAATGAAATACTGAATGGACTGCAAGGCGTTGAAGGTGAAATGCGGGTTCATCATGGCGTAGAGCGCCTGATGTTCCAATTGGAGCTTTTCGGCGACATTTTGCAGGCGAAAATGCTCCCGCCGCCGCCGCCTGCGCTGGGCATAGCTCTGATAAATGACATAGCCGACGCCCAACACCAGCCAGCTCATCAGGGAGATAAACCACCAGGTGCGCCAGAATGGAGGCCGAATGACAAAGCTAAAGCTGGCGCAGTTGTCGTTGTCCCAAGGCTCGGATTCCTTCTTGGCCATGACTTTGAAGGTGTACTGCCCAGGGTCGAGATTGGGATAAAAAACGCTGGTCTGCCGCGTGGGGCGCAACCAATTTTGGTCGACCCCTTCCATCATGAAGCGATATTCCACCTGTTGGGGGCTGCGCAGGCTGATGCCGATGTAAGTGAAATCGAGGCGATTGTCGGTGTAGGGCAGCACCGGGTTTTCAGGCAGGCCAAAGGGATCGACTGGATAGCCCATGGCGGTCCAGCTTTGGTCGGTCACGGCTCGCACCTGCGTGATGTAGACCTTGGGCTGAATTTCATTTTCGCGGCGCTCGGTGCCCGCGGGGCGGTGGATAGCACCCTCGGCCGTACCCAGCCAGATGTCGCCCTGCCGATCTGAAAAAGCCGCATTGGCGTTGCACTCCAGGCTGGGCAGGCCATCTTTTTGGGTATAATGCTCGAGGTGAGGCCGCTTACCGGGCTGGTAGCTTTCCAGTTCGAGGCGATACGCGCCGTTTTCGGTGCCAATCCACAGATAGTGGGTTCCCTCCATGACCAGCCCTACCACCGTATGCGCGCCCGGGGCTCCGCTGATGCGTACCTGCTCTGGTTGTCCGCCACTAAAGCAGGTCAGCCCCACCGAGCTACCCACCCAAACGCGACCGATGGGATCTTCTAGCAAGGTGATCACATTGTTGCCCACCACCTCGCTCGACAGGTAGGAAATCAGGCTATCGACTCGCCCCACCATCAACCCGGCAGAGGTACCGATCCAAAACCGATGTTTGCGATCGATCAACAAATTGTACACCGTGTTGTCGATCAGCCCTCGCTCGCGGTTGAGAAAAGGCGCAAAGGCGTTCTCTTTTTCCTGCCAATAAAAAATGCCGTTGTCGGTACAAACGTATAGTTTCCCCTGTGGCCCCTGGGTAACCCAGTACACGGCATTGCAGGCCAGCCCATCCTCCTGATCAAAGACCATAAAGCGGCCATTGGCATAGCGAGTAAGGGTGCCGTTATAGGAGGCAAACCAGAAGTTTCCCGTCTGATCTTGGTAGCTAGAGCAGATATCGTCGCCGCCCAGGCCATCTTGTGCGGTATATTGCCCTACGATGCGCCCCTGGTCGAAGAGGTTGATGCCCCGGTCTTTGGTACTGATCCAGATGCGGCCCCGCTCATCTTGCAAGAAAGATTTGGCCAGGTTGCTGCTGAGCTTATCTTTCATGCTGTAGCTCTGAAAGATTCCCTCAGTGATCTTGCGCATCCCTCCGCCGTCGGTACCAAACCAGATGCTGCCTTCGTAGTCGGTACAGGCCGAGGCCATGTGGTAGGCCAGCAGGCGATCGCCGCGCTGCAGCGGCGTGAAGGTACCCTGGTGATAGCGAATGAGGCCATTGCCAGTGCCTAGCCAGATTTGGCCGTCGCGGTCTTCGGTCAGGCAATACACCTCCCGGCTGGGTAAGTCAGGTTGATCGAGCGGGTGATACGTGAGCCCTTGTTCATCATCATAGACCCAAACGCCCTGGTTGGTACCGATCCAGATGCGGCCCTGACGATCTTGCAGCAGGTCATACACCTCCGTCTTGGGAGGCGAATGCGGCAAAGTGAGCGGCTCCAGTTGCTGCTTGGCAGGATCGCTGTAGCGCAGGCCGTCGAGGGTGCCCACCCAAAGGCGGCCTTGGTCATCCTCGAGCAAGGCTTGTACGCTGGCGTTGGTATCGGCTTGGCGGAGAGGTTGGTCAAATTGTCCCCTGCGGTGGCGTACTACCCCATGCGATTGGGTGCCGATCCATAGGTTGCTATCGCGGTCGAAGCGCAGGCACTGAATGTTGTTGTCAGGCAGGCCATCTGAGCGGTGATAATTGGTAAAGGCTTTGCTATCCCAATAGCTGAGGCCGTTGTCAGTAGCCATCCAGATGCCCCCTCGGGGGTCTTCGGCCATATCCGCCAGGAAGGTACTGCTCAGCCCTTCTTGGGTGCCAATCACATGAAACTGCTTGCCGTCAAATTTGGCTGCGCCTCGGTGCGTACCCAGCCAAAGGTAGCCCCAGCGATCCTGGAGCAAGGCCATCACCTGCGACTGCACCAGCCCATCGTCGGTAGAGTAGCGGGTAACGTTGTACACCTGGGCGGGCAAGCGCAGAGCGGTGAGCCCACCAAGGAGCGCTAGCAGCAGCCAGCTACGTATCAGCTGAGGCGAAAAAACAGATCCCATGCCGGATGGTGAGGTCATAGTTTAAGCAAAAGCTACGAAGTGGATCACTCATAGACAACGAGAGCTAGCCAGCGTGTACCACTGAGCATAAACCGTGTCAGCTAGGGGCAGAAGTGTGTTTCTCAGGTTGGTGGGTAAGGTAGACCACCTCATGCACCCATTTTACACTGCGCAGATAGGCGACTGTGAGGGGGCGAATGGGCGAGTCCAGCTCGATCACCAGCTTGGCGACATCGTTGCGGGCGCTGCGGCTCACCGTCATGGTGGCGATGTTGCAATCTTCATGAGCGATGACGGAGGTCAAAAACGCCACGCTGCCACTCAGGTCTCGGGCCGAGATGACCAGGGTCTCGCTTTGCCCGGAAAACTGACAGGCAAAGCCGTCGATCTCCAGGATGCTGATCAGTCCCCCGCCGCGCGAAATGCCCAGCACTTGCAGGTGGCGCAGACCTGCGGAGAGCTGCAGCCGGATGGCATTGGGATGAAACTGCGAGGCGTGGTGTACGGCCTTGAAAGAAAGGGCCAAGCCTGCCTCTCGGGCCAGGTCCAGGGCCTGTTTGAGCCGAGGATCATCGGGCGCAAAATCCAGCAGCCCCGCCACGATCGCCCGGTCACTGCCGTGCCCCTCGTAGGTGCGCGAAAAGCTGTTGTAAAACGTGATGAGGGCCGACTCGGGCACCTGACCCAGCAGGCGATGCGCGATGCGCCCAATGCGGGCCACGGCCGCCGTGTGAGAGCTACTAGGACCGATCATCACCGGGCCGATCATGTCAAAAATACTGCTACGCTCGGGCATGGGGGTGGGGTTAAGGTGAGGATTGAGAGT